>CBRGOK010000156.1:0-7716 GCA_967798035.1 uncultured bacterium | reverse complement strand
GGGCTTCGAGATCGAGTGGGACTGGCCCGGGTAGACGACGAGCTCCGTCTCGCGCCCGAGGCGCCGCAGCGCCTGGTAGAGCTGCTCCGAGTTGAGGAGGGGGACGTTCCAGTCCTCCTCCCCGGACATGACGAGCGTCGGCGTGACGATCTTCTCGACCTGGTAGAAGGGGGAGAGGCGCTTCCAGAGCTCGGTGTTCTTCCAGGGGAGCCCGAGCTCGGCCTCCCACTCCCGCTGGTAGTGGTCGGTGCCGTAGCAGGCGAGATAGTTCACCTCGCTCGCGCCGGTCACGGCCGCCTTGAAGCGGTCGGTCTTCGTCAGGACGTAGTTCGTCAGGATCCCGCCGTAGGACCACCCTCCGACGCCCAGCCGGTCGGGATCGACGAGGCCCATCGAGACGGCCTCGTCGACGGCGGCCGTCACGTCCTCGAAGTCCCGGTTCCCCCAGTCGGCCCAGATCGCGCGGCTGAAGTCGCGGCCGCGGCCGGTGGACCCCCTCGGGTTCGGCGCGATCACGGCGTAGCCGCTCGCGGCGAGGAGCTGCCACTCGAGGTCGAACTCCGTCGAGAACTGCGCCGCCGGCCCGCCGTGGAGCCGCAGGATCGCGGGGAGCCGCGTCCCCGCGGGCGCGTCGGGGGGGAGGGTGAGGAAGGCGCCGACGGTCGTCCCGTCGCGGCTCTTCGCCTCGAACCGCCGCACGGGGCCGAGGCGGATCCCGGCGAGGAAGGCGTCGTTCGTCTTCGTGAGGCGCGGCCACTCCCCACCGCGGGAGACGAAGACCTCGGAGGGGAGGTGGGACTCGCTCGAGAGTGCGGCGAGCTCCCCCCCCTTTCCGACGTCGAAGGCCGATACCTCCCGCTCGCCGACCAGCAGCCGCTCGATCGCCCCTCCCTCGGAAGGCACGCGCGCGAGATGCACGTTCCCGCCGACCTCGAGTCGGAAGTAGATCGACCTCCCGTCCGGAGCCCAGCGCGGAGAGGCGACGTTGCGGTCGAGGCCCGCCGTGACGGATCGGGTCTGCCCGCCTCCGGGGGGGACGACCGCGAGGGACGTGATCCCGTACCAGAGGTCCTCGGGCGGCGGGCCCGCGAGGTAGGCGATCGACCGGCCGTCGGGGCTGAAGACCGGAGAGCCGTCAGCGCCCGGGGAAGTGGTGACGGCGCGCGGCTCCTGGCCCGGCCGCGCCTCGATCACGAAGACGTCGCTGTTGTCGTTCGAGTCGGGCTCGGCCGTGCGGTTGCTGACGAAGGCGAGGAGGCGGCCGTCGGGAGACCAGGCGGGATCGGAGTCGTCGTAGGGCCCCGCCGTCACCTGGGCCGCCTTCTTCGTCGCCACCTCGAAGAGGTGGACGTGGCTGCGGACCTCGCGGAGGAACCCCTCCCCGTCGCGCTTGAACTGGAGGCGCTTGAGCACGATCGGCTTCGGCGTCTCGGGCTCCTTCTCCTTGCCGCCCTCCTCCTCCGGCGGCTCGTCGGGATCCGGGTCGGAGACGACGAGGGCGAGCCGCTTCGAGTCGGGGGACCAGACGAAGTCGGAGACCCCTCCCTTGAAGTCGGTCGCCTTCACCGCCTCCCCCCCGCGCCGGTCGAGGAGCCACACCTGGGCCTTCTTCCCCTCGCGCCCGGAGAGGAAGGCGAGGGTGCGCCCGTCGGGGCTCCACCGCGGGTGGCTCTCCCCCTTGGGGCTGGTCGTGACGCGGACGGGCTCCCCGCCTTCGAAGGGAACCATGTGGACGTCGGTGTCCGACGCGTCCTTCTTCGCGTCGAGCGTCCGGACCGTGTAGGCGACCCACTTGCCGTCCGGGCTGATCCGGGGATCGCCGACGTCCTTCAGCTCGAAGAGGTCCTCGATCCGCAGGGGCCGGGTCGAAGCGGGTGCCGCCGTCTGGAGGGAGAGCGCGACGGCGAGGAGGAGGTGTCCCATTCGCGTCCTTCCGCGGGGGCGGGGATCGTCGCGTCCCTCCCTCGGCCTGTCGAGACTCCCGGGCTCCGGGATCCGCTATCGTTCCCGGCCTTCCCCGGGGTCCGACCCGCCGAGGCCCCCGCCCGATGCCCGAGGACTACAAGCAGGCCGTCCAGGACTTCTACGCCGCCGCCGCGGTCAAGGCGGATCCCTCGCTCTGCTGCGTCGACGGGGCCGTCTGGTCCTTCCCGGGCCTCGCCTTCCCGCCCCGGATGCTCGAGATGAACTACGGGTGCGGCTCGACGGTCCACCCCTCCGACCTCTCCGGGGAGGAGCCGGTCCTCTACGTCGGAGTCGGGGGAGGGGTCGAGGCGCTGCAGTTCGCCTACTTCCGACGCCGGCCGGGCGGCGTGATCGCCGTCGACCCCGTGGCGGAGATGCGGGAGGCGGCGGGGAGGAACCTCGAGGAGGCCGCGCGCATGAACCCGTGGTTCCGGCCCGAGTTCGTCCGGATCGTCGAGGGGACCGCAGAATCGCTCCCCGTCGAGGACGGGAGCGTCGGCGTCGTCGCCCAGAACTGCCTCTTCAACGTCTTCACGGACGCGGATCTCGCGCGCGCGCTCGCCGAGGTCGAGCGGGCGCTCGCGATCGGGGGGCGCTTCTCCTGCAGCGACCCGATCGCGACCTCGCCGATCCCCGAGGCGCTGAAGCGGAACGCGACGCTCCGCGCGCGCTGCATCTCCGGCTGCACGAGCTACGAGCGCTACCTCGCGGCGCTCCACGCCTCCGGCTTCCAGCGCCTCCTCGTGCGCGCGCGGCGCCCCTACCGGCTGCTGCTGCCGGCGGAGTTCCCCGAGCTAGAGAAGCCGATCCTCCTCGAGAGCCTCGAGGTCCTCGCGATCAAGACGGGCGGGACGGCGCCGCAGCCCGACGTGTTCACCGGCCGGCACGTCGTCTACGTCGGGGCCGACCGCTTCGCCGCCCACGACGGCAACTCCTTCCCGGCGGGAATCCCGCTCCACGTCTCCGACCGCCTCGCCGCCGAGCTCGGGGAGCGCCCCGACTTCGTCGTCACCCCGCCGACCTACCACGCCCGCAGCGCCGGCTGCTGCTAGGGGCGGGGGACGCGCCGCGCGCCCCCGGCCGGAGCGAGTACGAATCAGACTCATTCATTAGTTCTTCATCTCTTTTCGTCTTGATTCGCCTTCGGGCGGCCGGTAAGAGGGGCGCCTTCGGTGATCGTTGTGACCCGTTGCGCCTCGTCCGTTGCACCCGTCCGGGTGGACCTCGATGCGGCTCCGCCACCGGCGACGCTCTCGCGGCGCGGGGTCGTGGCCGATTGGAGCCGGGACCGCGGAGCGCCGCGGGCGTGAAGGGAAGGCGGGAGGGGATCGTGACGCACTCCCGTTTCGAGACCGTCTCGCCCCTCGCCGGACTCTTCCACCTGGTCCTCTCGTTCCTGACACCGTCGCCGGCGCGGCGGTCCTGGCGCGTGGCGCCATCGGGGGGACCGTGAAGACGTCCACCCCCCGGACGTCGATCCGATGCACCAGCCCCGGCGTCCCGAGGAGCCCAGGGACCCGGGTTTCACGATACCGGGGGGGGGTCCGCCCGACCCCCCCTCCCCTCGACACCCTGCGGATGCGAGGGCAAACCTCCCGCGGAATGGAGCCCGAGGAATCGGTCCTGAAGATGGGGCAGACCTGACTTGGCACGTGCCGGGAGAGCCGCGCTAGCGGCCCTCCCGGCGCGGACCTTCGCGCTTCTCCGCCGGGAGCGCGCCGTGCCGGGCGCGCAGGGCCGCCACGAACGGCGCGTCGACGAGGCCCCTCGGGTAGCCGAGGCCGTCGGCCGCGACGGGTAGCCCGGCGTCCTTGCGGAAGGCTTCGACCGCCTCGGCGACCTCGGCGTCGAAGAGCGCCATCGACTCGTCCCCGCGCGGGGAGGGGAGGGACTCGACCCCCTTCCGGAAGAAGCCGACGGCGTGGAGCAGCCGCTTGAGCTCGACGACGTCGGGCCCGCGCTGCTCGGAGAGCACGCGCCAGCCGAGCCGGCGGCGCGTCGTGTCGTAGATGCGGCGCAGCTCCGCGACCGGCTCGGCGTGCTCGTCGACGCGGATCTCGAGCGTGACGTGGGAGCCGTCCCGCCCGGTCTCCGTCGGGTGGGCGATCACGAGGGCGGCCGACTGGGGGAGCCCCTTCCGCTTGTCCCCTCCCGCCGCCTGCCCGGCGGCGAGCGCCTCGATGAGTCGGTCGGGGAGCTCGCGGCCGGTCCCCTCGGAGGCCTCGAACGTCCTCTGGACCGCGTCGAGGGTCTCGGGTCCGACGAGGAGGTTCCCCTGGACCGCGCAGTTCCGGCCGCGCCGGTCCCCGGCGTAGGGGCCGTTCTCCTTCCCCGTGAAGCTCGCGGCGCGGCCCTTCGAGTCGATCATCCCGAGCTGCCGGCGCTCGCGCTGGTCGTCCTCCCCGAGAAGGGTCGCGATCGCCTCCTCGGGCGCGCTCCCCTTCTCGAGGAGGTCGAGCCCCGAGGGGCCATAGCGCACGACCGTCAACGCCTGCGTCGCGACAGCGCCCACCCCGCCGCGCACGAAGGGGACGGCGCGGCCGACGAAGGGGACGCGCGTCGTGACGGCGACACCGAGCTCTCCCGTCCCGGGGTCGAGGGCGCAGATCGAGAAGGTGCCATTGTCCGCCTGCGGGACGGCGAAGAGGGCGAGGAGGAGGGAGAAGGGGGCCATGGATCCTCCGCGGAGCGGAGCGCGGGGAGAGTCTGCGCGGGACCCCCGGCCCGCGCCAGCCGACCGGCTACGCGAACTCGTCCTCGAGGGTGTAGCGTAGGGTCAGCTTCTCGACCTCGCCGGTCGTCGGGCAGTAGACGTTGATGTCCTTCAGCGGCTTCGCGTAGACGTGGACCGTCACGAGGTCGCGGTCCGAGGTGTTCGCGAGCTGGTGGATCTCGTCCCAGTCGACGCAGGCGAAGTCCCCCTTCCCCAGGCGGTCCTCCGCCGCCTGGCGGACGAGGACGCGGCCGGGAGACGGGCGCCCGGCCTCCTCGAAGAGGCGGGAGGTGAGGTCCCCGTCGAAGATCCGGGTGACGTTGAGGGAGCCCGCGTGGTCGTGGATCGTCGTCACCTGGCCCGGCTTCCAGCACAGGACCAGCATGTCGAAGCGCGGGGTCCGGCAGAGGAGGTTGCGGGAGTAGGTGTCGCCGGTGAAGTGGACATGCTCGGAGACGAGCGCGTCCTTGAGGTCGAGCCGGCCGAAGAGGTCCTTCAGGTTTCCGAGGGTGAGCTCCCGGACGGGGACGTGCATCATCTCGAAGATGAACTGGTCGAGCGTGATCCGTCCGGTCATGGGCCTTTTCCCGGCTCTCTCTTCGAACGCCTCGGCACGCTCGATTCCAAGGGAGGCGGTCCGACTCGTCAAGGAAGGCGGGACTTGTCCCGCCCGGAAGGGGGGAGCGAGAATCCGCCGCCATGAAGGATCGCGCGGGCTTCCTCCTCGCCCTCCTCGCGTTCGCCCCGGGCCTCGCCTCGGCGCAGGAGACCGTGACCGTCGCGTTCTGGAACGTCGAGAACCTCTTCGACGCCGAGGACGACCCGAGCAATCCCGGCGACGACGAGTTCCTCCCCGGCAACGGCTGGACGGAGGAGCGCTACCACCGGAAGCTCGGCCGGCTCGCCGAGGTCGTCGCCGGCCTCGACCCCAACCTCCTCGGGGTCGCCGAGGTGGAGAACCGCCGCGTCCTGGAGGACCTCGTCCGGCAGCCCCCCCTCGAGAAGCGCGGCTGGAAGATCGCGCATCGCGAGAGCCCCGACACCCGGGGCATCGACCTCGCGCTCCTCTACCGGGAGCCCTTCGCGATCGCCGACGAGAAGACCGACGTCCGCCTCCACGAGATCGCGCTCGAGAGGCCGACCCGCGGCGTCCTCGAGGCGAAGGTGAAGGCCGGCGACCGCGAGCTCTCCGTCCTCGTCAACCACTGGCCCTCGCGGATCGGCGGGACGGAGGCGACGAAGGACCTCCGCCGGAAGGCGGCCGAGGTGTGCCGGCGGATCGTCTGCGAGCGGGTCGACGCCTGCGCCCCCGGCCGGTGGGCGGACCTCCTCCTGATGGGGGATCTCAACGACGATCCCCAGGACGCCTCGGTCTCCGGGACTCTCGGCGCGACCTTCGAGAAGACGGTCCTCTTCGGCGGGGCGGCGACGGCGCGCTACGCGCTCTTCAACCCGATGTTCAAGTTCGTCGGCGAGGGGAAGCCCGGCACCCTCTACTACCGCGGGAAGCCCAACGTCTTCGACCAGCTCGTCGTCAGCCGCGGCCTCCTCGAGTCGGAGGGCTTCTCCCTCGACGAGAAGTCGGTCGAGATCTTCTCGACGGACGTCATGAAGAACGACAAGGGGGAGCCGAAGCGGTTCCGTCGGGGGGAGGGCGGAGTCTGGGTCGAGGGGTACAGCGACCACTTCCCGGTCCGCGCGCGCCTCACCCTCTCGGGCGCGACCCCGAAATGAGCGCCACCGGGCGTCCCCCCCTCACCCGGGAGGAGGCCTGGTCGCTCCTCTGCGAGTGGACGAAGGGGGAGGCGCTCCGCAAGCACGCCCTCGCCGTCGAGACCGTGATGCGCGCCGCGGCCTCCCGCTACGGGCCGGGGGCGGAGGCGGCGGACACCTGGGGGATCGCGGGGATGCTCCACGACGCCGACTACGAGGCGTGGCCCGAGGAGCACCCGAGGCGGACCGTGGCGTGGCTCCGGGAGCGGGGGGAGGAGGAGATCGCCCACGCCGTCAGCGCGCACTACACGAAGTGGGGGGTGCCGTACGAGAGCGCCCTCGACCGGGCGCTCCTCGCCTGCGACGAGCTGACGGGGTTCGTCGGGGCGTGCTGCCTCGTGCGGCCGGGGGGGATCTCGACCCTCGCGCCCGAGAGCGTCCTGAAGAAGCTCAAGGACAGGTCCTTCGCCGCGAAGGTGGAGCGCTTCGAGATCTCGGAGGGGGCGCGCCTCCTCGGGGTCGACCTCAAGGACCATGTCTCCTTCGTGATCGAGACGCTGCGTCCCCATGGGGAAGCGCTCGGACTTCTGCGGTGACCGGGCGGCGGGCCCGGGATAGAAGGGACCTCGCAACATCTCCCCTCCTCGTACGTAGTCAGCCTGCCGATCCCGTGTCCTCAGGAGGTCCAGCCATGACGAGACTCTCTCGCGCGATCCCGATCGTCGGTTCCCTCGCCGCCCTCGCCGCCGTCGCGTTCCTGACGAGCGCCTCCGGTCCGGCCTCGTCGCTCTGCCACGACATCCTCATCACCCCGAACGGGTCCGGCTCGATCCGCCTCGACCTCACGATGGGCGCGCGGGTCGAGGTCCCCTCCCCCTACGGCTCCCGCGTCGCCGTCATCGCCGCGAAGCCGACGGAGGTCTCGATCTCCCCCGCCTCGGAGGAGGAGGTCCAGGTGATCGGCACGGATGCCGCCCAGACGGTCGCCTTCGGCACGCGCCGCGGCGCGGCGAACGCGAAGCTCCAGCCCGGCATGCAGCTCGTTCTCACGCCGCGGCAGAGCCGCTCGATGACGGTCTCGACCTCCTCCGCCGCGACCGTCCTCCTCGGACCCGAGCCGCAGGTCGGGAGCCCGAGCATCGTCGCAGCGCCCGCGCAGCCCGCGGCGCCGACCACCCCGCACTAGGACGATTCCATCGGTCACGGGGCCCCCTTCGACGGGGGCCCCCTCGTCGCATGGGCTTCGCTGGCCACGGGGCCCTCCTCCTGATCCTCGTTTCGCTGCAGACGGGTGAGTATCGGACGATCCTGGAAGGCACGGGCTA
>CBRGOK010000155.1:0-7757 GCA_967798035.1 uncultured bacterium | reverse complement strand
GTCGGGCCGAGCAGGTTGCCTGCGCGCTCCGCCCGGGCGGTCGCCTCCTCCCGGACCGAGTCGTCGAGGAGAGCGAGCGCGGAGAAGACCGCGCGCGCGTCCATCGCCGCGATCATCCGGGCGATCTCCTGCGGAACCGGAGCCCCTTCGCGGTTCTCGATCCCCCTCCGGACGCTCTCGCGGGCGGAGGCGAGGGCGCGGGCCGGGTACACGGCGGTCGCCGCGATTCCAGCGAGGCGCGCGTTCGCGAACTCCCCCGCCCAGATCGGCGCCGATTCGAGGTCGGCGACGGTGCGCTGCGCTTGGCGCAGCCGACCCGTGGCCGAAGCGTCGAGCCGGTTCTCGAGGAGTTCCTTGCCGAGGGTGGAGGCGACCTTCGTCCGCCCTTCCCGCAGGAAGGAGAGCGCCTCCTCGCGTGCGATCTCGGGAACCGCGCCGCCCCGCGCGGCGGCGAAGAGGAGCCTCTCCCGGGCGGTGGCCGCCGCCTCCCTCCCGACAAGCCGCTCCGTGAGGAATCGCTCCGCGGGAGCGCTCTGGAGGAGGAGGGCCGCCGCCGCCGAGCCCGCGAACGCGGCGATCTCGCTCCAGGCGTTGATCCTCCACCAGAGCCAGCGGAGGAGCAGAACGGGTCCGATGCCGGCGGTGAGCCCCCAGACGAGGGTCCACCCCTCCCCCGCGCTCTTCAGGTGATAGGTGAAGAGGCAGCCGACGGCGGTGACGAGGACGACGGTGGCGCGCGCGACGGCTACGAGGCGCCTCTCCTCGCCCCCCCGGACGAGGAAGGGGCGCGCGAAGTCGTTGACGACGTAGGAGGCCGAGAGGTTGAGCGTCGTCGTGATCGTGCTCATGTACGCCGCGAGGAAGGAGGCGAGCATGAGCCCGGCGAGCCCCGGCGGGAGGATCCGCATCATCCAGGGGTAGGCCTGACGGGCCTCGAGGCCGAGGGGCGCCATCGCCGGGTCGAGAAACTCCGGGCGCAGCGCCGCCGCCGCGAGGCCGACGAGGATCCAGGGCCAGGGGCGGAGCGCGTAGTGCGCGATCGAGAACCAGAGGGTGCCGAGGAGGGCGTGGCGCTCGTCCTTCGCCGCGAGCATCCGCTGGGCGACGTAGCCGCCTCCTCCGGGCTCGGCGCCCGGGTAGTAGACCGCCCACCAGTTGACGAGGAGGTAGACCGCCGTGCTCGCCGCGAGCGCCCCCGTCCCTTTCGGGAAGAAGGCGAGGAGGTCGCCTCCCCTGGCCGGCTCGAGAGTCCGCAGGCGCTCGACGAGGGGCTGCAGGCCGCCGGCCTCGGCGACGGCGAGCGCGGCGAGGAGGATCGAGCCGACCATCGCCATCGCGAACTGGATCACGTCGGTCGCGACGACTCCCCAGAGGCCGGAGATCGCCGTGTAGAGGAGGGAGATCGCGATCAGGACGGCGAGGGAGAGGTCGGGGTCGAGCCCGAGGAAGGCCGAGAGCACGTCCCGCATCGCGATCGTCACCCAGCCGAAGACGATCGAGTTGAGGACCAGGCCGAGGTAGAGCGCCTTGAAGCCGCGCAGCGCCCTCGCCGAGGCGCCGTCGTAGCGCAGCTCTATCAGCTCGACCTCGGTGACGACGCGGGAGCGCCGCCAGAGCGGCGCGAAGAGGAGGACGGTGAGCGCCCCGCCGATCAGGAAGTTCCACCAGGCCCAGTTCCCGGCGATGCCGCTCTCGAGGGTGAACTGGGAGACGACGAGTGGGGTGTCGGCGGCGAAGGTCGTCGCGACGAGGGAGGTGCCGAGGGCCCACCAGGGGAGGTCGCGGCCGGAGAGGAAGTACTCCTGGAGGCTCGAGCCGGCGCGTCGGCCGTAGTGGAGGCCGACGGCGAGGGAGACGGCGAGGAACCAGGCGACGAAGACGAAGTCGATCGCCCGGAGGTTCCCGAGCACCCCTCACCCCCTCCGGGTCCAGAGGAGCGCGCCGAGGAGGACGAAGACGGTGCCGGCCGCGCCGTTCGTCCAGGCGCCCGTCGCGCTCTCGGACAGGGCGACGGCGACGAAGAGGGGAAGGGCGAGGGCGAGGAAGCCGAGCGCGATCGCCGCGAAGGGGCGCGGGCCCCGAGGGCTCGTCCCGGCGGGGGACGCGCTCGCTTCCGCCTCCGGCTCCACGACGGGGCGAGGGGATACGAAGGGGGCGCGCGCCGGTCAAGCGTCCCGCGCCGAGGGCGGACGGGAGGAACCGGAGGGGGTCCTTTGACACCATGATGGCACGGGGCTAGGTTTCCTCTCCGTGCGGCGCACCCAGATCACGATCGACGAGGAGACCTACGCCGGCATCCGCGAGCGCGCCCATCGGGAGGGGCGCTCGATCGCGGCGGTCGTCCGGGAGCTCCTGCGCCGCGCCCTCGGGAACGGGGCCGGCAAGCGCCCCCGCCGCGCCCGGTGGACCTGCGCGGGCGTCGGGCACTCCGGACACGGCCGGCTGTCCGAGGACCACGACGAGGCGCTCGCGTCCGGGGACGAGTGATCCTCGTCGACACGTCCGCATTCTTCGCGCTCGCGGACGGCGACGACCTGCACCACCGGGAAGCGCGGGACGCGCTCGAGCAGGCGTCCGCCCGGGGTCAAGTCCTCCTGACGCACAACTACATCGTCGTGGAGACGCTCGCCCTGATGCAGCGTCGCCTCGGCATGACCGCGACCCGACGCTTCCTGCGGGACCTCGAGAACCTGCTCGTCGAGTGGGTCGACCGCGACCTCCACGACGCGGCCGTCCGCCGCTTCCGCAACGTGGGGAGGCGCCTGAGCCTCGTCGACTGCGTGAGCCTCGAGCTGGCGAATCGGAACGCGGTCCGGTCCTACATCGGGTTCGATCCGGACTTCGACGCCGCGGGACTCTCCCGGTACCGGCCCTCCTCCCCGTGAACCCTGCCGGCTCAGTTCGCTCGCCTCGGATATCGGTAGTAGGTCTCGAGGCAGAGCGCGCCGAGGGCGGTCGAGTAGATCCGCCCGCCGTCCTTCCCCCACGGCCCGATCGGGTCCCAGGAGCCGGCCGCGTCGCCGTCCCGTCGCTGGTGCGCGAGGAGGGCCTTCTTCAGCGCCGCGTTCCAGACCCGCCAGTCCTCTCCCCCCATCTGGAACATCGCGAGGGTGCCGTAGTACCAGTAGTACTCGTCGACGGGGCAGCCCACGGGGCTCGCCTCCCAGATCGGCGGGAGCTTCCGGAGGCGGTCGGCCTGGGCCCGGAGGAGGGCCTCGGTTCCCGCGGCGTGGCCGTTGCGAATGCGGCAATAGAGGGCCGCGGCGGTCAGCGACTCGGTCTTGTCGGGGGGGAACTGGGACTCATCTCCCTTGCGCCGTGAGGAGGGCTCCCCCTTCGTCTGGTAGCCGCACCGGCCCGTCTGGGGGTCCGTCATCTCGTCGAGCCACTTGAGGGTCCCCTCGTACGCCTTGGGATCGACGGCGAGCCCGGCCTCCTCGGCTCCCTTGAGGGCGGCCGCCATCCACGCCGTCACGGAGGTGTCGTTGTCGCCGTTGGGGGGGAAGGAGTAGCGCCAGACCCCGTTGGCATTGCGAGCCTTCTGGATCAGCTCGACGGCGCGCTCGAGCGGTCCGCGCAGGTCGACGGAGCCGGTCGCGGCGCAGGCTTCGGCGAGCGCGAGAGTCGCGATGGCGTGGCCGTAGAGGAAACCAGTCCCCGTCGGCTCCCCGATGAGTCCGGTCTGGGGGTTCTGCTGGGACCGGAGCCACTTCAGCCCCCGCGCCACCGCGCGACGGTGGGTCCCGAGGTCGGGGAGATTGCCGTCGCCGAGAAGGGCGAGGAGCGCGAGACCGCTCACGCCCACGTCGTGGAGCGCCATCCCTGGTCCACCGCATGGCTCCGTGCACTGCTTCGAGAACCCGTCGCAGTCCCAGCGGCCGTCGGGGTCCTGGTGGGCGACGAGCCACTCGAGGGCCCGCGTGACCGCCTCTTCCGTTCCCGCCCCCCCCTCCGCGGAACGAAGGCGCGCCCGGTGGGTCCCGTAGCGCCCCTCGAGGTGGCGGACCGCGGGGGCCGGGCGGGCCGAGGCGGGCTCCGGTGCCTTCTCCTCCGGCGCCTCCTTCGGGGGAGGCAGTGGCCGCAGGACGAGCCCGACCCGGGTGCCCCGGATCTCCTCGCGGAGGATGTCCCACATCTCGGTCCGCAGCGCGTCGAGGAGTCGATCGACGCCCCGGCGGTCCTCGACCTCCTCTCCGAGGCGCTCCTTCGCGTCCTGGATCCAGGGGCTCATCCGCTTGCGGACGAGGTCGCGAACGCGCTCCACCTCGGCGAAGGCGGGGGTCCCGGGCTCCTGGACGGAGGCCCGGCCGGAGGCGAGGAGGGGGAGGGCCGCGGCCCCGAGCATCGCGGCGCGCTTACCGGGCACGGGCGACCCTCCCGTAGCGGTGGTAGACCTCGAGGCACATCGCGCAGAGGGCGGTCATCGCCACCCTCCCGCCGGCGCTCCCCCATGCGCCGAGGGAATCCCAGGAGCCCGCCGCCTCTCCGTCGCGCCTCTGGTTCTCGAGGAGCGCCTTCTTCATCCGGAAGTTCCACGACTCCCAGTCCTCCCCTCCGATCTGGAAAGCCGCGAGCGTCCCGAAGTACCAGTGGATCTCGTCGATCAGGCAGCGCTTCGGCGTCGTCTCCCAGATCGGAGCGCTCTTGCGCAGCAGCTCGGCCTGGCGCTCGAGGAGCGGATCCCCCTTCCCGATCTTCCCGTGGAGGAAACGGGTGAATACGGAGAGCGCGGTCATCGCCTCGGTCCGGTCGGCGGGGAATCGGGCGGCCGAGTCGGGCGGCCGGTAGGACCGCTCCCCCCGCTCGCGGTAGCCGCAGCGGCCGGAGGCCGGATCGGTCGCCCGCCTGAGGAACTCCAGCCCTCCCTCGACGGTCGCCTCGTCGACGGGGACGCCCGCGTCCGCCGCCGCGCGCAGCGCGAGGAGCATCCAGCCCGTCACCGAGGAGTCCGAGTCGCCGTCGGGAGGCACCTGGTAGCGCCAGGCGCCGATCGGGTTTCGCGCCTTCTGGATCAGGGCGACGGCCCTCGCGAGCGCCGGGCGCAGCTCCTCCGTCGGGGAGAGGGCGCACGACTCCGCGAGGGCGAGCGTGGCGATCGCGTGGCCGTACAGGAACCGCTCCCCCGCGCCGACGCCGATCAGTCCGCTCGAGGCATCCTGCTGCGCGAGGAGCCACCGGACCCCGTTCGCGACGACGGGAGCGTGGGCGCCCCCGGTCGTGCCGTTCCCGTCGCCGAGGAAGGCGAGGAGGGCGAGTCCCGTCACGCCGACGTCGTGGAGGGGATCGCCCGGGTCCCCGCACGGAGTCCCCTTGCACACCTTCGAGAAGCCCTCAGCCGCCCAGCGCCCGTCGGCTCCCTGGTGCTGAGCGAGCCATAGCAGCGCCCGCTCGGCCGCCCGGTCCGCTCCGAATCCCCCCTCCTCGACCCGAGCGCGCCGCCGGTCCCCGGCGCGTCCCTCGTATCTCGGCCTCTCGGGTTGCTCCTCGCGGGGACCGCGCAGGGTCTCCCGGACGGCCCGCAGGAGACCGGCCTTGAGGGAGTCGACCGCCTCGTCGGCCCTCCCCTCGCCACGGACCTCGGCGCGGAGGGCGGTCCTCGCCTCTTCCAGGCTCTTCTCGACGCGCGCGAGGACGCGCTCGCGGACCTCGTCGAGGGAGGGGTTCGGGTCCTGCGGCTCGCTCCGCGCGGCGATCGCCGCGAGGAAGGGGACCATCGCGAGCGCCGCGGCGCCCGCGGAGGCTCCTCTCCCGATTGGATGACTCACCGGGTTCCTTCGGTGGAATCGGCATCCTATTCGGGGAGCCCCCTCCGTCGAGGAAGCGGCCTCCTTTATCCTCCCGGGCCGCTCCATGCGCGGGCAATCGCGCGGCATCCTCCTCGGCGGGCTCCTCCTCCTCGTCCTGCTCGGCGCGAGGTGGGTCCCGGGCCTCCTTCGCGCCGCGCGACTCCTCGGGGACGTCGCCGCCCCGGAGGAACCCGCCGGCGAAGGGGTGAGCGAGGAGCCCGTCGCGGAGGGGCCCCTGCGGGGAACTCTCTACCGGCCCGCGGAGGGCGAGCCTCCCTTCCCCGCCTTCGTCGCCTGCCACGGCGCGGCGAAGGATGGATTCCGGGACCCCCGGCTCGTCCGCTTCGCCCGGGCCCTGGCGAGGAGCGGGGCGGTCGTCCTGGCGCCCGACCTCGAGGACCTGCGCTGCTTCCGCGTCACGGAGGAGTCCGTCGGGCGGATCGTCGAGGCGCAACGCGCGCTCTGTTCCCGGACCGACCTGGTGCAAGGCGGCCGCGCGTCCCTCATCGGGATCAGCTTCGCGGGAACCCTTTCCCTCCTCGCGGCGGCGGACCCGGGCGTCCGCGATTCGGTGCCCGCCGTCCTCTCCTTCGGTGGCTACGCCGATCTCGAGGGGCTCATCCGCTACTGGCTCGAGGCGGCGCCGGAGAGCCCGCCCGGCGAGTACCCGGTCGAGTCCTACGGGAAGGTGATCGCGATCCTGAACAACCTCGATCCCCTCGTCCCCGAGGCGGAGCGCGAACCCCTGCGCGAGGGACTGGAGCGCTTCCTTCGCGAGAAGCGGCCCCCGCCTCGTCCTCCGGACCTCGGCGTGATGGCAGCCGACCTCTGGGACGCCGCGACGACCGTCGGGCCGACGCGCCCCGACCTCGTCGAGCGGATCGTCTTGGCAGCGGGCCCGGGGGCGCACCTCGTCCAGCCTTCGGGGAGGCTCGAGGGGCTCCGGGCTCGCGTCTTCCTCCTCCACGCCGCGGGGGATCGCCTGATCCCGCCGCGCGAGTCGGAGCGACTCGCCTCGATCGTGGGGGAGCCCTCGCGCCTCCTCCTCACCCCGCTCTTCGAGCATGTCACGGTGCGAAGCGGGGGCTCCCTCGAGCGATGGCGCCTCGTGCGGTTCGCGGCCGCCTTCCTCGAAGCCTCGGATGGATGAGGCCTAGTTGATCAGGAGGACGACCGCTCCCGCCTCCATCGCCTCGGGCCAGGGGATGCCCGGAGGCTTGAGGATCGAGGCGTGGAGCCAGCCCAAGGTGGGGTCCACCCAGTTGACGATCGCGATGGAGGGGGCGGGATCGACGGAGACGCAGGGATAGGGGAGCGGAAGGTAGAGGGAGACCTGGTAGCCGGCGCCGAGGTTGGTGAGGTTGCCGGAAATGTTGAGCCTACTCGTCGTCGGGACGTAGGAGAGTCCGGCCTCCATGGTCCAGGAGCTGCCCCCGACGATGACCTGCGTCTCGGTCCAGTAGCTTCCGCGGGAGCACCACTCGACCACCGGCGCGAAGGCGGCGGACGGGGGATCGACCACCGGCGCGAGGGCGGCGGACGGGGGATCGACCACCGGCGCGAGGGCGGCGGACGGGGGATCGGCGGCGGCGGCGAGGAACCCGGCGGCGATTTGCATCAGCATCGAACCACCTCCATGTCCGGACGTCGGGGCAGAAAGGACGGCGCGCCGCGCGAAGCGCGACGGCGAAGAGTCGGGACGGAGAGCGGGCGAGATTCGCGTCGTGTGGCGGAGTCGCCCGAGGAACGGAGGGATCGACGGAGGGGCGTGGATTCGCGGGGCGCGAAGACGACGATCTCCCGGGGGCGACGCAAGCCTCCGTCGCGATCTCCTCCCCCCGAACCTCCTTGGGAACCACTCAGGGGACGAACTCCAGGGCAAACAGCAGGTCCCGTTCTCGGCCTGCCGGCGGACTGCAACGACGAGACGATTCGCCGAGTCGCCGACGTCCTCGATATCCGCATGGTCCG
>CBRGOK010000154.1:0-7760 GCA_967798035.1 uncultured bacterium | reverse complement strand
CTCCTCGGCTCTTCCCTCGTTTCCCCCGGGCCGCCGCCCGACCGGCCGACCGCCTCCTGCCCCGAGATCGTCGTCCCGATCACGATCGACGGGTGGTTCGGCCCGAAGGAGTGGGACGGGGCGCAGCCGATCTCCTTCGGATCGGACGCGAACCTCCTGCGCATCCCGGAGTCCTTCCCTCCCGGGACGTGGAAGGGGCCCGCCGACGCCTCCGCGAGGATCTGGTTCGCCTACGACCGGGCGCAGCTCTTCGTCGCGGGGGAGGTCGACGACGATGTCCGGCAGGAGGACCCGCGGGTGTGGTGGGCGGGGGACGCGCTCGAGATCTTTCTCCGCCTCGACCCGGAGCCGGCCGCGGGCGCCGAGCCGGGGGAGGAGGACCTCCAGGTCTTCCTGCTCCCACTCTGCGCCCCGCGACCCTGGGGCGTCGCGATCCAGGGTCATCGCCGCGGACCGAGCGACGGGGGCTTCGTCGGGGTCCGGGTCGCGGCGCAGCCCCTGCCGGGGGGAGGAGGCTACACGTTCGAGGCCGCGATCCCGCTCGTCAATCTCCCGGGGTTCCCGGCGGACGGAGGGAAGATCGGCCTCAACGTCGCCCTCGACGACGCCGACGACCCCTCCTCCCAGACGGAGACCTACCTCGTCTGGTTCAATCCGGGACCCTCCCCCGCCTTCGACATGCGGGCGAGGGGCTGGCTCGAGACGCAGCCGGCCCTGGAGCGGCCGGCGCGCGGGGGGACCTCCCCCCGGCTCCTCGGGGACCTCGGGTTCGCCGGCGGGGCGCTCCTCCTCCTCGTCGGGCTCTTCGCGCTGGCGGCGAGGGAGAAGGGGCTCGCCCTCTCCCGAGAGGCGCGGGTCCTCGCGCTCCTCTCGCTCGCGATCGCGTCGATCCCCCTCTCGGGCGCGCTCCTGCGCGGGCTCGAGTCGAAGAGGGAGAGGGAGTTCCGGGACGACCTGAAGCGGGTCGAGCCGGTCCTCGCCGCCGCCGAGGCGGGGGAGATCGGGTCCCTGGAGGGTCCCTCCGGCGCGGGGGCGGCCCTGCGACTCCTCCAGGACCAGATCGTGGGCCCGCTCCCGCGCTGGCAGTACGTCTTCCCTCCCCTCCCGCCGGCGTGCGCCCCGGACCTGGAGCGGGCCGGCGACGTCCCCTTCCTGCGCTACCGGCTGCCGCTCCGGACCGGAAAGAAGGAGACGGTCGACCTCTCTCCGCCGCGGCTCGCGGGGGCGATCCACGTCGCCCTCGCCGGGACGGCTCCGCCCTCCCTCCCCTCCGCGCTGTCCCGTGCCGTCCGGGTCCGTCTCGAGGACGCCGCGGGCCTCGGAGAGACGTTCGACCTCGAACTCGGCCGGGGGGAGAGCCGGGCCTCCTTCGGCGGGTCGGGTCTCCCCTGCGAGGTCTTCTCGAGGGTGCTGCGCGGGGGGAGCCGGCTCGAGAGGATCGAGGTCGAGTCGGGATCCACGGAGGGGATCGTCCTCGAGGGGATCACGCTCGCGTATTCCGACGGATACGACCCCCTCTTCCTCGGCGAGTCGACCGCGTCGGGCGTGCCGACGCGGATCCGCGGACCGCATCCCGGAAAGTCCCTCGTCCTGAGGCCGGGCGAACCGGGCCCGCTCGAGTGGGACCTCGCGGGACGGGTCGCCGACCGCGTCTTCGTCGTCTACGGGGAGAAGGAGGGGGAGCCCGGGGTCCCCTCTCCTCCGCCGTACGGCGCCCCGGTCGTCCGGGGGACGGTCGAGTTCGACGAGGGGCCGCCGCTCGTCTTCGACCTCCGGTACGGCGTCGACCTCCACGCCTCCTCCCTCGAGCGCTCCCGCCACGCGCCCGATCCGGAGCGCAACGTCGAGATCGCCTTCGCCTGGTGGGAGGAGGGGGTGGAGCGCCACCTCGACGTCCGCTCCCTCGACCTCAAGGGACGGCGCACGGCCAAGCGTCTCCTCCTCCAGTCCGTCCTCGAACCCCCGGCCCGCACGTCCGTCGAGGTCCGCGAGGTCGTCCTCGCGGCGAGCCGGACCGTGCCGGATCCGGCCCCGGGCTCTCCCATCGTCGCGGTGCCGGGGGGAAGGCGGCTCGGCGACGAGGTGAAGCGGGGGCTGCTCGGGCTGCGCTTCGGGTTCGTCGACCTCTTCGGCCGGCCCCTCGCCTCCGGCGAGAAGGACCCGGTCGGAGGCGCCTCGCGCGAGGAGGTCGCCGCGTGCGTGTCGGGCGCTTCCCCGCGGCCCGAGCTGCGCGGCGAGCCGGGGGATCGGGGGACCTGGCGGGCCCTCCTGCCGCTCCGCGACGGCGGAAGGCCACTCGGGGCGGTCGTCGTCGCCCGCTCCGAATCGCGCGTGTTCCTCTGGAGGCGCGTCGCCGGGGTCGTCCGGACGGGGCTCGCCTTCGTGGCCGCCCCCTTCCTCCTCGTCGCGGCAGCCGACCGGCTCGCGCGCGCGAGGCGGCTGCGCTGGAAGCTCGCCGGCGCCCTCCTCCTGACGTCGGTCGTCCCCCTCCTCCTCTTCGCCTTCGGCTTCGCCGACCTGCACGGGGGGCGGGAGGAGGAGGTCGAGCGGGAACGGCTCCAGGTCGAGGCGAGAGCCGCGCGCGAGCGCCTCGCGACGGCGGTGTCGGACATCGACCGGATGGCCGCCCGACTGGCGGAGAGCTTCCTCTCCGACCCGCGCGTCCGCTCGACCCTCTCCTCGGGCGAGACCCCCTCCGGCGAGGACTGGCGGGAGCCTCTCGCGCGCGCCCGGCGCGCCGTCGTCGACGAGGGGCCGGGGACGTTCGTCCGGGTCGAGCTCCTCGACGGGCGGCGGAGGACCGCCTTCTTCGAGGGGGAGGAGGCGGGTCGCCTCGAGATCGACGAGGTCTCCGTCTCCGACCTCTACCGCGTCTGGGGGGAGCACCACCGGATCGGGATCCACCGCGCGCGCGAGGGGGACCGGACGCTCGCCTTCCTCGTGGGGGCGCCCGTCCTCTCCCCCTCGATCGAGGAGGCGGGGAAGGCCGGCCCGTCGGGGATCCGGCTCTACTCCCGCGAGGGATGGCCGATCGCGCCCGCGCACCTCGACCGGGACCCGGGGCGAGCGGCGGCGCTGCGGGAATTGGCGGAGCGGGCCGATCGCGAGGGGGGCCCCGTCTGCGGGCCCTGGGTCGAGCAGGGCTCGGAGGGGAGGATCGCCGTCGAGCTCGTGCGCGACCGCGAGGGGCGGCATGTCGCGACGCTCGCCGCCTACGCCCGCCGCGCCGAGCCGGCGTGGGACCTCGGGCCGCTCGAGGTGCGCTCCCGGGGGATCCTCTTCGCCCTCGCGGCCGCGTTCGTCGCCTCCTCCTTCGTCGTCGCCCGGATCCTCACCTCCCGGATCACGCGCGGCGTCGAGCGCCTCGAGCGGGGGGCGCGCGCGCTCGAGCGGGGCGAGGCGGCCTCCGTCGCGCCGGAATCGGAGGACGAGATCGGGGCGCTCACCCGCTCGTTCAACCGGATGGCGGAGGAGCTGCGCCGGCGCCTCACCCACCTCTCGGTCCTCAACCGCGCCTTCCGGGACCTCTCCTCCCGCCTCGACCTCGAGGCGGTGATGGGGGAGGCGATCCGTCTCTTCCGGGAGCAGGCGGGCGCGGCGCGCGTCCTCCTCGCGGTCCGGACCGACGAGGGGAGCCGCTCGCTCCTCGTCCAGGGAGAGGGGGCGGCCGGTCCGCGACAGGCGAGCGGGTTCCTCCGCTCGGCGGTCGACGCCGGGGAGGTCCTCACCCTCCTCGACGACGGGACGGATCCGCTCGCCTGGATGCCGGGACCCGAGGGGGAGGCCCTCCGGGGATCGAGGGGGGTGATCGTCCTCCCGCTGCGCGTCGGGACCCGCAGCCTCGGCTGCGCGGTCCTCGGCTTCGAGTCCGCCCCTCCGGCGCACCGGGACTTCCTCCTCGCGGCGGCGGCGCAGGTCTCGATCGCCCTCGAGAACGCGCGCCTGTACCGGCTCGCCCTCGAGGATCCCGAGACGGGGGCGCTCCACCCGGCCGCCTTCCGCCGCCGGGTCGCGGAGGAGATCGAGCGCGCTCCCGGCCGGGCGCTGGCCGTCGCCAAGTTTGCCCTGCCGGGAGAGGCGGGGGGAGCGGGAGAATCCTCCGCCTCCCTCGCGGGCGCCCGCGCCCTCCTGCGCGCCGTGCGGGGCCGCTTTCCCGTCGGGCGCACCCGGCCCGAGGAGTTCGGCCTCGTCCTGCCGGGAGTCGATCGCCGCCGGGCCGCGCGGTTCGCGCAGCGCGTCCGCCGGGCCGTCGCGCGGGCCCTCGGGGAGGCCGACGTCGAGGCGGGGTCGAGGAGGCTCGCCGCGGCGGTCGCCTCCTACCCCCGCGACGGCGCGAGCGCGGAGTTCCTCCTGATCGAGGTCGATCGCGCCCTGGGTCGGGTCCGGGGATCGATCGGGGCCGTGGCCGTTCCGCGGGAGTCGGAGAGCGCACCGCCGGTTGCCGACGAGGAGGATCGGGGGCTCGTCGCGCGCGCCGACGCGATGGCGGACCTCCTCTCGACCGTCGCGCGGATCGCGCCGAGCGACCTCCCGGTCCTGATCCAGGGGGAGACCGGCGTCGGCAAGGAGCTCCTCGCCGAGGAGATCCACCGCCGCAGCCACCGCTCCTCGGGTCCCCTCGTCAAGGTCGACTGCGCCGCGATCCCGGAGACCCTCCTCGAGTCGGAGCTGTTCGGTCACGAGCGCGGGGCGTTCACCGGCGCCGACCGCCGCCGGCTCGGCCGGTTCGAGCTCGCGAACGGCGGAACCCTCTTCCTCGACGAGGTCGCCGAGCTGACGGCCCCCGTCCAGGCGAAGCTGCTGCGCGTCCTGCAGGACTCGCGGGTGACCCGGCTCGGGGCCGAGGGCTCCCTCCCTGTCGACGTGCGCATCCTCGCGGCCACGAACCGGGAGCTGCGCTCGGAGGTCGCGCGCGGCGCCTTCCGGACGGACCTCTTCTACAGGTTGAACTCCGTCTCCCTCCTCGTCCCCCCCCTCCGCGAGCGGAAGGAGGACATCCCGGTCCTCGCGCGCGCCGCGATCCGGCGGAGCAACGAACGGGAGGGGACCCGCGTCTCCGGACTCGCGCCCGAGACACTCGATCGACTCTTCGGCCACTCCTGGCCGGGGAACGTCCGGGAACTCTTCAACGTGGTCGGGAGGGCGTGCGTCCTGCGCCGCGAAGGGGAGATCCGCCCGGAGGACGTCGCGCTGGAGCAGGCCCCTCCGGCGGCGGAAGCGGCCGCCGGCCCGGGCCTCCTCAAGCCCGTCGAGCCCTCGCTCTCCGCCCGCCAGCAGATCGCTCTCCGGCTCGTCTCGGCGCGAGGTTGGATCACCACCCGGGAGTACGTCCGGGCGGCCGGAGTGTCCGAGCGCACGGGGCTCCGCGACCTGAGCGACCTCGCCGCGCGAGGGGTCCTCATCCGGGTCGGCAGCCGGCGGGGGACGGCCTACCGCCTCGCCTCGCCGCCGGGGACCGGGACCGAGCCGACCTGATTCCCGCCAGGAATCGCGCCATCCTCGCGGCGGAATCTGGCGAGAAGTCCGGGAGGGATCCCCCCGGCGGTTCGTGGCGGTCGAGCGGCACGTGATCCAACGGGCTGACGCGACGTCGGTTGCCGCGTGTCGGCGGAATCTCCGGGCTGGCGGCATGAGGATTGACCATCCGCGAGGGCCGGACGCGACCACCGACTCGAAGGGCGTCGATCCCGGAGGGCTCCCGAATGAAGTTCATCCCCGTCTCCCTGCGCATCCCGACCTTCCTCCTCCTCGCCGCTGGCGTCGCCTTCGCCGCGGAGGCGAAGTACCAGGTCGAGCGCTCGAAGGTCTACCACGGAAACCCGGACGCCTTCGCGAAACCCGCTGTCCTGAAGAGCCTGACCGTCTTCCAGAACATCAAGGCCTACAAGACGATCGAGGAGGAGAAGGTCTCCTCCGACTCCGCCCGCTATTTCCTCCTCCTCAAGGAAGCGAACGAGGTCTTCCGGACCGCGCTCGCGACGATCGCGAAGGAGGAGAAGGTCGACCTGATCGGGGAGGTCGGGGCGATCAAGGCCGAGGATCCCAAGGTCTCCCTCCCCGACATCACGCAGAAGATGGTGAAGTCGGTCGACGGGAAGTAGCCACCGCGTTGACGCCGTTCCGCGCGCTCCTCGGGGCGCTTCCCCTGGCCCTCGGGGCCTGCGTTTCTTCCCCGCAGCCGGCGCGACGCCCCGCCACCCGGCCCGCCGAACCGGGCGATCCCCTTCCCCGGTTCGAGACGACGGTCCGGGTGGAGGAGCCCGTCCGGCCGACGTTCCCTCCTCTCCGGGAGCCGGAGCCGGCGGAGACCCGGCCGGCCTCCGGCCCCTCGCACGCCCTTCCGCCGAGGCGCGCGGGGGAACGCGTGCTCGAGCGGTGGGACGGGAAGCTGTCGAAGTTCTACTCGGTCCGGGCGGACCAGGGGGTGAAGTTCGGGAGCTACATCGCGAAGTACTGCGGCCTGTCCGAGGGGGCGGTCGAGGTCCTCCAGAAGGCGGACCTCGCGGACTACCGCAATCTCCGGGAGGTCGATCCCGCCAAGGTGAGGCCCCAGACGATCGAGATCTCCGACTGGATCGTCGTGACCGGCACGCCCGAGGAGATCGACCGGGTCGACCGCTTCTACGGCCTCTACTACGCCTCCGTCCCCCAGATCGAGATCGAGGCGCGGGTCGCCGAGATCACCTCGACCTCGGGCCTCGACTTCGGGTCCCTGTTCAACCTCGACCGCATCCCGGAGGCGCACCAGGTCCTCGTCGACCAGTTCAACACGAACTTCCCCAACCAGTCCTCGGCCACCACCGGGGTCCTCGGGACCCTCGACCTCTTCACGGTCCAGGACTCGACCCAGTACAAGGCGACGCTCCACTTCCTCGAGACGCAGCAGGGGGTCGACTTCATCTCGAATCCCCGGATCGCCGTGCGCACGGGAGCCCGCGCGGAGATCGTCACGGGGACGGAGATCCCCTACCTCGAGAGCCAGACGATCCAGGGGAGCACGATCATCTCCGCGATCAAGTACAAGGTCGTCGGGGTGAAGCTCTACGTCGTCCCCTACCTCACCGGCGCCGACGTCGTCACGCTGGACGTCGAGCTCGAGGTCTCCGCCCAGACGGGGTTCTCGAACCTCGGCGGGGACGTCGTGAACCCGGTGATCTCGACCCGGATCGCCAAGACCCTGGTCCACGTGAGGAACGGGGAGACCTTCGTCGTCGGCGGGCTCCTCGCCTCGAGCGAGGTCGACACGGAGAACCGCGTCCCGATCCTCGGGAGCATCCCCCTCCTCGGCTACCTCTTCCGATCGACCCTCACCCAGAAGCAGACGACGGACGTCCTCTTCTTCCTCACGCCTCGCGTGATCGCCGAGGAGACCGGACCGGCCGGACTCGTCATCCCGCCGGTGGAATAGGGGAAGAAGGGGACCCCGGCGGCCGTCCGAAGCTCGCGTTCCCCGGTTCCGGGACTACTCTCTCCAACGTGAAGGTCCGCCGCGGGGCTCCCCGGCGCGAGGGGGAGCGCGGGATCGCCCTGATCCTGACGCTCCTCGTCCTCCTCATCCTCCTCGCCGTCGTCTCCCAGCTCTCCCTCTCGACGCGGCTCGACTACCAGTCCGCCCTCGCGCGCTCGACGCTCGCGCGGATGGACCGGGCGCTGGAGGGGGCGCTCGAGGACGCCTACCAGGTCCTCAAGGACGATTCCGAGGGAGGGGGAGGGGACCCGACGGGGCTCTCGGATCTCCTCGGGGGGGCGGCCGGCGGCCT
>CBRGOK010000153.1:0-7783 GCA_967798035.1 uncultured bacterium | reverse complement strand
GGCCCGCGCGCCGCGGTGGGAGTGCGCGTCGATCAGGCCCGGCGTGACGAACCCGCCGGGCCAGGTCCGGAACCCGGGCTCCTCCCTCGGGACCGCCCCTTCCTCGATCCCCCGGATCCGGGATCCCTCGAGGAGGACCGCCGCCTTCGCCCGCGCCGATCCTTCCCCCGTCCAGACCGTGCCTACGAACACCCCTTTCAACCCGTCGGCGGGGGCGAGTCCGAGGAGGAGCGGGAGGAGGAGCGCCGTCACGGTCGGAAGAGGACCTCCCCGTCGACGATCACCGCGCGGACCTTCGTCCCGGTCTTCAGCGGATCCCCGTCGAAGAGGACGAGGTCGGCGTCCTTGCCCGGCGCGATCGCCCCGAGGCGGTCGCCCACCCCGCACAGCCGCGCCGCCTCGACGGTGACCGCGCGCAGCGCGGCGACCGGGTCGAGCCCGGCGGAGGCGGCGAGCGCCGCGTGGAGGGGAAGGAAGCGCGTCTGCGCCGGGTCCGCGCCGGAGGATCCGAGCGCGAACCTCACCCCCGCGGCGCGGAGACGGGCCGCGGCCGCCGGCTCGTTCTCGGCGAGCTCCGGGGGCGCGTCCTCCCCGACGAGGGGGGGCCCGAGCACGACCGGGACCTCGCTCGCCGCGATCTCCTTCGCGATCCGGACCGACTCGGTCGCTCCCTCGAGGACGAGGTCGAGGTCGAACTCCTTCGCGACCGCGAGCACGTTCAGGATGTCCTCCGCGCGGTGCGCCTCGATCCAGAGCGGCAGCTTCCGGTCGAGCACCTCGAGGAGCGCCTCCTTGTCGGCGTCGAACCCGGGCCGATCCGGCGCCTTGAGGGGCTCCTCCTTCTTCTCGGCGGGCTTCGACTCGGGCTCCTTCCGCTCCTGCGCCGCGAGGGCCTCCTCGGCCCCGGGCACCTCGCCGAACTCCTCCTCCGCGTCGCGGGGCGGACGCCGCCGCCCCCTCTCCCCCGCCGGGGGCGTCTCCGACTTCTCCTCCGCGGGCCGCGACTCGGACTCCTTCGGCCCCTCCTTCGCCCGTTTCGCCCGCTCCTCCTCGAATTCCTTCCGCGCCTCTCGCCAGTCCTCCCACGCCTCGCGGTACTTCCTCGCCCCGCGGAACTGCTCCCGCAGCGTGCGGACCTCCCCGATCCGGGCGATGGGGGTCGCGGGGCCCGCCTTCGCCGTCCCGATCGATCCGCGCATGGCGGCCGCGCGCCGCAGGACCGTCTCGGAGGGGAGTCGGCCGGGCTTCAGTTTCAGCACGGCCGTCTTCCCCCCGATCGTCCCCCGCCGTCCCGGCCCGACGTGGACGGCGGTCACGCCGTTGCGCAGCGCCTCCTCGATCTCCTCCTTCGCGAAGGAGTCGACCCCGTCGAGGGCGTCGAGGGCCGGCCCGATCGCGCGCTCCTCCCGGAGAGCGCCGGGGTCGACCGGGAGCGCCGACCGGGCGTCGATGAACCCGGGCGCCACCGTCATCCCGGCCGCCTCGATCACCTCGGCCCCCGCCGGGATCTCCAGGCCGGTCCCGACGGCCTTCACCTTCCCGTCCTCGATCAGGACGACGGCGTTCTCGAGGGCGCCGAGCCCCTCTCCGACAAGCGTGAGGACCCAGTCGGCGCGGATCGCGAGGACCTTCTTCGGCGCCGGCTTCGTCTCGGCCTCGCGGCTCTCCGGCTTCGACTCGGCCTCGCGCGTCTCCTGTCCGGACACGGGGGCGAGCAGCAACGCCGCCACAGCCGGGACGAGGAGGTCCCGGACGCGCGCGAACGGTTTGGCCGATCCCACTCGAAGGAAGCCCCTCGAAGGAGCCCGATTCTACGCGGCGGCCTGCGGGGGGCCACGCAAGGGTGCGCACACGATTCATCCGCAGTATCGGGTCGGGTCGGGCTCAACCTTGCTCCGTAAAAGCCAACCAGTTGCAATCCGGCACCGCTCCCACCCCGCAACGGAGGTGGCCGTCGAGGTGGAGCGGCGGCCTGCTGTTGCCGGAGGGGATGCTCGGGCACGGCCCGAGGTGCGCCGTGTAACGTGCAGCCTCCCGGCGCGAAGTAGAGGGTGTGAACGAACGCGGGCTCCACCGGCTCTTCCGGCGCTTCCGGAGAAAGGGCGACGTCCAGGCCCTGATGTGCGGCTCGATCTCGCGTCGGTGGTGGCCGGCGACCTTCCTCCTCCTCCTCCCCGCCCCGGCGGAGGGGGGGAGCACGAAGAGCGGGAAGTTCTTCCGGGTCGTCTGCGACTTCGAGGACTCGCGAGCCGCCGCGCTCGCCCTCGAGACCGCGGAGGCGGCCTGGCCGGTCGCGGCGAGGTTGTTCGGCTCGCCCGACGCGCGACCCGAGAAGCCGCTCGACATCAACCTCTTCCGGACCCAGGCCGCCTACGAGAGGGCGGATGCGGAGGTGAGCGGAGGGAGGTTCAAGGAGAACCTCTGCTTCGCGAGCTGGAAGACGAGGTCGGCCTACCTTCTCCTGCAGCCACAGTGCTCCGACGACGCGCTCGCGGTCGTCGGCCTTCCCCTCCTCACGCGGCGACTCGTCGCGCACGAGGCCACCCACCTCGTCCGCTACGACACGCTCCCCAACCATGAGTCCCACCCGGGCTGGCTCTCCCACGGAGCCGCGACATGGGTCGAGGAGGAGGTCCTGGAGGCCCTCCGGCTCTCGCCCGGTCGACAGAAGGACCCGGAGTCGGCGACCGACATCCGCCGGGCGGTCGACCTTCTCGCTCGGAACCAGCTTCCAGGCGCCCGGCAGATCCTCCGCGACGAGATGGAGGGGCTGGAATTCTACGAGCGCTACTCGGTCGCCGGGCTCTTCTTCCGCTTCCTCAAGGACGGGAAACATCGCGCGCCGTTCGAGGCCCTCCTCGCGGAGGCGAGGCGTCTCGGCGGGGGGGAGGGCTACTCGACCCGACTCTTCGAGTTCGCCGAGAAAACCTGGGGCCCGGAGGGGTTCGCGACCCTCGACCGCGAGTTCGCCGCCTTCCTCCGATCGATGCCGCCTGAGTGGGACCAGGTCTTCCGCTCTCTCGAACTGGCGGGGAAGGACTGGATCCAGTTCGCCTTTCCCGACACGAACGCCATCGCCTGGCGCATGTCGTCCTCGAAGGGGCCCGACTACGCGATCTCGGGCGAGGTCGAGATTTGGCCGGGACCCAGGCGTCAGATGAACGTCCTCCTCGCCCGGGCGGAGGACGGGTACTTCTCCGTCGCGTTGGTGGCCGACTACGGGGTCACCGCCTTCCGCTACCACTCGAAGGAGAACCGCTGGGAGCAGCTCGGCGACGCGCGAGTTCCGGGGTTCGAGACGGGCAAGAGAACTCCCTTCCGGGTCGAGGTCCGAGCCGGCCGGCTCGAGGTGACCGTCGGCTCGCAACGGGCCCTCGCCGTCCCGCTCGGATCCCGCGAGACGAAGGGGCCCTGGGGGCTCGGTGCGCAGGCGGGTTCGGCGGGGCGCTGGTCCACGGTCCGCCTGCGCGAGTGAGGCGCTACGGCCCCTTCCCCGGTCGGAATCCGAACAGACCCCGGGGACCTCGCCCCCCCTTCTCGGGACCGGGCTTCCCGTCGAGCGCGTCGAGCATCCGCTTTAGCGCGAACTGACGGTAGCTCCTCCCGACGAGATCCTCGACGAGGCCCCAGTCGACCGGGCCCGTCACCTTCATCGAGAGCCATCCACGCGCCCCGATGTAGGGGGTCACGTAGAACCGGGGGTCGGCGAGGAGCGCCTCCCGCCGGTCGGCCTCGACCTTCACGGCGATGCACCACTCGCCCCTGTACTTCTCCCACACGGCGAAGGTTTTCTTCCCCGCACGGAAGTTGGGGTGCCCCCACGCCTCGACCTCCCGCGTCTCGGGGAGCGCGAGGCAGAGCTTCCGGAGCCGCTCGAGGACGGCCTTCTCGTCGACCATCGGGGAACGCGAGGTCCCCCGAGTCTACGGCGCGGTCAGTACTGGACGATCTTCGCCCGCTTGCGCAGGGCGCCCATGTCGATCGACCCGGCCGCAAAGGCCTCCGCGTCCGCGCGCGTGATCCTGATGACGAGGACGCTGCTCGGACCGCTGCCCGGGAAGCGCCCGAGGTACGTCGTGGCAAGGTCTCCTCTCCTCTCGTCGAACTGCCCAAGCTTGTAGAAGACGGTCGCGTCGTCCGAGTCCTTCTCGCCCTGGTTGGAACTGTAGACCGTCGGCCCCCCGTGACTGCGGACCACCACGGTCAGGTGCTCCTCGTCGGAGACCTGTCTCACGTTTCCCCCGTACTTCGCGAGCGTCTCGAGGAGCTTGCTCTTGAGCGCCTCGACCCGCTCGGGGTCGAACGCCTTCTTCGCCCCCTTCTCGGGGATCGACTTCCCCTCGACCTCCGCCTGCACGCGGTCCCAGAGCGTGGGCTCGGCGTCCCCCTTGCCGTCCGGCGGCGCCGGTGCGTCGTCGACGAGGGGGAGGCCCACCCGAAACAGGAAGAGCGCGCCGTCGCCCGGGATGTAGAGGCCCTCCCCCCGGCCGGCGCTCCCGATGCCGGAGAGGAGGTTCTCGAGCGCCGCGTAGTCGCCGGTGCGGCCGAAGGCCTCCCGCTCGAGGATCCGCCGCATGACCTCGAGGTCGCGCCGGAGCCCCGTGTAGTCGGTCTTCTCGGGCGCCGCTTTCTGGACGGGGCCGGCGAGGAGGATGTGGAGGAGAAGGGCGTTCGCGATCATGGCATCACCTTCCAGGTCGCCGGAGCGCCTGCCCGGCGACCTCGAGAACCGCCGTGCGCGTGAGGTCGAGGTCCTCGCGCGTCGTCGTGAGGGCGTTGGCGATCAGCGTCGCGTCACGGCTGCGGCGCTCCTCGACCCACTGGGCGATCGTCGAAAGGTCCCGCGCCCGCCTCGCCTCCGCCGCCGACATCCAGACGATGAGGTCGCGGAAGGCGGGCGCCAGACTGGCTTCGACCTCCCGCCGGATGGAGGGCCCGACGGCGGGGGCGAAGTCGAGCGGAACCGAGGGCGGCACCCGCTCCGCGCCCGGCAGGAGGAAGGACACCGATAGGGTGCCCTTCTCGGCTCGCACCTCCATTCCAAAGAGGGAGACCGCGCCCACCCCGATGAGGAGGAAGGCCGCGATCCGGGCGGCGAAGCGCGTCGTCCGGCCGATCCTTCCCCGAAGCGTCGGGCGCGGGAGCACTCGTCCGAGGTCGACCGGGGGAGCCGGCCTTCGGCGCTCCTCCTGTGCATCGCGGCGCAGCGCCTCGACGGCCGCGCCGATCTCGGCGGCGGCCTCCCGGCAAGAGGCGCAGCCGGCGAGATGTTCCTCGAGGGCGGCGCGTTCCACCGAGGGGAGACCTCCGATCCGGAGGTCGGGGATCAGGTACTTCGCGTCACGGCAGAGCATCTCTTTCTCCGCTCCCCGGGGGGGAGTCGAGCTCGCGCTTGAGGCGGCGCAGCGCGAGATAGAGCCGGTAGCGCAGGGTGGAGGCGGGAACGCGGAGCGTCCGCGCGGTCTCTGCGAGGCTCATCCCCTCGGCGACGCGCAGCCACAGCGCCGCGCGCGTCTCCTCCGGGAGCCGGCCGAGCGCGAGGTGGAGCGCTTCGCGCTCCTCGGACTCCGCGGCGAGCCCGTCCGGAGGGAGTGCCGCGTCGGGGACCATCCCCGGGAGACGGTCCACCTCCGCGCGCGCCTCGTCGCGGCGGAGGTTCACCGCCACCCGCCACGCGGTCCGGAAGAGCCAGACGGGGACCGACCCGCCTCGGTAGTCCTCCGCGCGCGTGTAGATCCGGACCAGCGTCAACTGTCTCGCCTCTTCGGCGAGCGCGGCCGATCCGGTCGTCCGGAGGAGGAACCGGTAGAGCGGGCCCTCCCAGCGGCGCACGAAGGCCTCGAAGGCCCCCGCGTCGCCCCGGGCGGTCCGCCCGATCAGGGCCCGGTCCTCCGGGGACTCCATCGATCGCGCTCGGAACGATAGACACCGCAGGAGGCGGTTTCGGCGAAAGAACTTCCCTCCGACGGGGACTCGAGCCCGGCCGGGAGCCCGCCGTGTAACAGCGAGGGGAGGTGGCCGTCGAGATAGAGCGGCGGCCTGCTGTTGCCAGAGGGGATGCTCGGGCAAGGCCCGCGGTGCGCCGTGTAACGTGTAGCCTCCCGGCGCGAAGTAGAGGGTGTGAACGAACGCGGGCTCCACCGGCTATTCCGCCGCTTCCGGAGAAAGGGCGACGTCCAGGCCCTGGCGGAGGTGTTCGACGCGGTCGCGCCCGAGGTCTACCGGGTCGCCACGCACCTCGCGCCGGACCTGCACGCGGCCGAGGACCTCGTGCAGGCGACGTTCCTCGCCGCGATCGAGGGCCGGGAGGGGTGGGACGAATCGCGGCGGCTCGTCCCCTGGCTGCTCGGGATTCTCGTCCACCAGGCCGCGCGCGAGCGACGCCGCACCTCGCGCGTGGTCGAACCGGAACGCCTCGAGAGGCGGGGGGAGCCAGGCCCGGCCGTGCGCGCGGAGGCGCAGGAGCTCGCCGGCGCGGTCGAAGAGGCGCTCGCGAAGCTCCCACCGCTCTACCGCGAGGTCCTCTCCCTGCACCTGCGCGGAGACAAGGGCGCTCAGGACATCGCCCTCGAACTCGGCCGCGCGCCCGGCACCGTCCGCGTCCAGATCCACCGCGCTCTCGAGATGCTGCGCAAGGCGCTTCCCGCCGGCCTCGCGACCGGCGGAGCGTTCGCGATGCCCTCGCCCCGCAGTCTGGCCGCCGTGAGGGCGGCGGTCCTGCGTTCGGCGCAGTCGGCGACGGCCGGAACGGGAGCGGGTGTTGGAACCGGGGCCGCCTTGATTGGAGGACTCGTCATGAGCACCAAGGCCGTCGTCGCGGGGGTCGCAGCCGCGCTTCTCCTCGGCCTGGGCTGGCTGACGTGGCCACGCCACGAGCGCGCCACCTTGCCGGATCGTCTGTCCGCAGCCGCCCCGCAACCGGAAGGCCCGAAGGACTCCCCCCTCGTCGAAGAGACATCGCCGACCTCTCCGCGCACTCGAGTTGAGGCGGAGAGGATCGCCGGCGTGCCCCATCCGAAGGTCCCGTCCTCGGGGGTCCGGCCCGGCTGGATCCTCCGGGGCACGGTCGCCTCCTCGATCGACGGGAAGGTCGAGCAGACGGTCCTCTCCGTGCGCCCGATGGGCGATGCCCAATGGCCCGATGACGTCGAAGTCACCGGGCACCCGAGCCGGGACGGGACCTTCGAGATGGACGTGTCTCGCCTGTTCGTCACGAACCCCTGGGGCGGAGTCCCGATGGAACTTCTCGTCCGCGCGGACCACGCCGACTTCGCCCCCATCGCGGTGAGGCTCCCTCTCGACCCCGCCCAGAGGAAGCGACCCCCGGACGGATCGCCGCCGTGCGATCTGCGGGCCGACCTCATCCTCACGGCGTCCGGTGCCGTGTCCGGCCAGATACTCCTCCCGGGAGGAATGGCCGCGGCCGACACCCCGGTCGGGTTGATCGCACTGCAGGAAGGGAAGCCGTCGGACAAGCCCTCGGATCACGGGAAGTGCGGAGCGGACGGGCGGTTCCGGCTCCGTGCTTCGAGGAGCGGCCCGTATGTTCTCCTCGCCCTGAGAGAGAACCTCGTCCCCTGGACGGAATCGGTCTCCATCGAATCCGGCAAGGAGGTGGTCCTCCCGCCCCATACCCTTTCCACCGGAGCCCATATCGGAGGCACGATCCGGGTTCTAGGACGCACTGCGCCGGAGGGGACGCAGGTGGTCGCGGGCTCCCAGATCCGTGGGGATCCCTATCGATTCGGGGGACAGAACCTCACCTGGGCGCAGGTCGCGTTCT
>CBRGOK010000152.1:0-7784 GCA_967798035.1 uncultured bacterium | reverse complement strand
TCTACTCGACCGTCGAGCCCTGCTTCATGTGCGCGGGGGCGATCCTCCTCGCGCGGCCCGCGCGGCTCGTCTTCGGAACTCGGGACCCGAAGTTCGGCGCCTGCGGGTCGCTCGCCGACCTGCCGCGGGACGGGAGGCTCAACCACCGCCTCGAGGTGGTCGAGGGGATCCGGGCGGCGGAGTGCGCGGGCCTCCTGCGGGAGTTCTTCCTCGCCCGTCGGGGCGCGAGGCTCCGGGAGCGCGGGGCGCGGCGTTAGAATCGCGCGCCCAGAGCGGAGAGATGCCGGAGCGGCCGAACGGGGCGGTCTCGAAAACCGCTGTGCCCGCAAGGGCACCGGGGGTTCGAATCCCTCTCTCTCCGCCAGTTCTCTTCCTTTCCCACGGAGAGGTGTCCGAGCGGCCGAAGGAGCACGCCTGGAGAGCGTGTAGCCGGGCCAAACCTGGCTCGGGGGTTCAAATCCCCCCCTCTCCGCCATCGACCCTCTCCCTCGAACGAACGATTCAGCCGTGCAGCCGGGGTGCTAGCGGTACCCTGTACCCGCAATCCGCTTTAGCGGGGGTGATGCCGCGCCGAGGGGTGCTCCCTTCGATCCGACCCGCCCGGGTCGGGGCGTTGAAGGTCGGGTCCCGTGCGACGGAGGCGCGCGAATCGGGTCAGGTCCGGAAGGAAGCAGCCCTAAGCGATGCCCTCCGGGCGCCGCGGGTTCGCCTGGCCGGAGCCGCCGTCCGGGTGGGGCGCCGGGGGGACATTTCGACGCGCGGCGCACGGCCCTTCTCTTTCCCGTGAAGGCGCCCTACCTCGTCCTCGCGCGCAAGTACCGCCCGAAGATCCTCGGGGACCTCGTCGGGCAGGGCTCGGTCGCCGAGTCGCTGCGCAACGCCCTGAAGGAGGGGCGGGTCGCCCACGCCTACCTGTTCGCGGGCCCGCGCGGCGTCGGGAAGACCTCGACGGCGCGCATCCTCGCCCGGGCGCTCAACTGCGCGGCCGGGAGCGGCCCGACGACGGAGCCGTGCGGGCGCTGCGACCCCTGCCGCGAGATCGAGGCGGGGGGGGACGCGGATGTCCTCGAGATGGACGCGGCGAGCCACCGGGGGATCGACGACGCGCGGGCGCTGCGCGACGCGGTCTCCTTCCGGCCGCTGCGCGACCGCTACCGCGTCTACGTCGTCGACGAGTGCCACATGCTGACGAACGAGGCGTGGAACGCGCTCCTGAAGACGCTCGAGGAGCCGCCGGGCCACGTCCGGTTCGTCTTCGCGACGACGGCGCTCGAGAAGGTGCCCGAGACGATCCGCTCCCGCTGCCAGGTCTTCGAGTTCCGCCGGATCGGGGAGGCGGAGATCGCCGCCCGCCTGCGCCGGGTCTGCGACCTCGAGAAGTTCGAGGTGGGGGAGGACCTCCTCGCCTCGATCGCCGGGGCCTCCCGGGGGGGGATGCGCGACGCGCTCTCCCTCCTCGACCAGCTCGTCTCCTTCGCGGGTCCCCGCCCGGCGCCCGGGCACCTCGTCGAGCTCCTCGGGGCCTCCGAGCGGGGCGGGCTCCTCGCCCTTTTCGAGGAGATCGCCGCCGGGGATCGCGCGAAGGTGCTCCGCGGGCTCGACGACCTCTTCCGGAAGGGGGCCGACGAGGAGACCCTCCTCGACCAGGCGGTCGGGCACCTCCACCGCCTCCTCCTCGTCCGCCTCTGCGGGAAGGAGGCGCCCGGCGTGGGGGAATCCGAGACGCCCGAGAGGCTCGAGGCCCTGGCAAAGCAGGCGGCCCGCTTCTCCCCGGAGCGCCTCGAGGAGATGACGCAGAGCCTCCTCGCCGCCCGGTGGAGGCTCCGCGACGCCCCGGCGCTCCGGCGCGCGGTCGCCGAGGTCGGTTTCCTCCGGCTGTGCCGGGGGGAGGAGTACCTCCCGGTCGGGGCGATCCTCGAGAGGCTCGAGGCGCTCGAGCGATCCCTCGCCTCGGGCCGCGGCCCCGCGGCCGCCGTCCCGCAGGAGCCGAAGGCGCCGCGCCCCGCTCCTCCCCGGCCGGGCTCGACGGATGCCTGGTCCCGGGTCGTGGAGGCGGTGCGCCGGAGGAGCCCCGCCGCCGCCGAGTCGTTCGCCCGGTGCCGGCCCGCCTCCCTCGAGGGACCGGTCCTCCGGCTCCCGGTGGCAAGGCTGCGGGAGGGGGAGCGGCGGATGGTCGAGGATGCCCGCAATCTGGCGGCGGCGGAGGCCGAGGCGCGCTCCGCCCTCGGCCCCGAGACGCGGCTCGAGCTCGAGACGGCGCCGGCGGAGGGGGGACGGCGGCCGGCCCCGCGGGCCGCGCCGCCCGCGCGGGGCGCCTCGACGGACCACGCCGCGGCCGAGGTCGCGCGCCAGTTCGACGGCGACGTGCTGGAGGAAGGACGATGACGGGCGCGTTCGGCGACATGGGAAGCCTCCTGAAGCAGGCCCAGCGCATGCAGCGGGAGCTCGCGCGGCTGAAGGAGACGCTGCGGGAGCGGATCGTCGAGGAGTCCTCCGGCGGAGGAGCGGTCAAGGCGACCGCGAACGCCTCCGGGGAGCTCCTCGCCGTGAAGATCGACCCGCAGGTCGTCGACCCGAAGGAGGTCTCGATGCTCGAGGACCTCGTCCTCGCCGCGGTCTCGGCGGCGCTGAAGAAGGCGGAGGCGCTCCACCAGGAGGAGATCGCGCGCATCACGGGGGGGCTCAACCTCCCGGGCCTCGCCTGAGCCGGTGTACCCCCCGGCCCTCGAGCGGCTCATCGAGGCGTTCGCCCGCTTCCCGGGCGTTGGCCGCCGGACCGCCGAGCGCCTCTCCTTCCATCTCCTGCGCGTGCCGCCGGAGGAGGCCGAGGCCTTCGCCCGGGCGGGGGGGGAGTCGCGGGCGGCGACGCGCCGCTGCTCGCGCTGCTTCAACGTCGGGGAATCGGACCCCTGCGCGATCTGCGCCGATCCCTCGAGGGAGGGTCGCACGGTCTGCGTCGTCGAGGAGCCCCGGGACGTCTGGGCGATCGAGAAGGCCCGCGTCTACCGCGGGCTCTACCACGTCCTCCTCGGGAGCCTCAACCCCGCCGAGGGGGCGGGTCCCGACTCCCTCACCGTCGAGCCCCTCGTCCGCCGGGTGAAGGAGGGGAACGTCGAGGAGGTGATCCTGGCGACCGACCCCGACCTCGAGGGGGACGGGACCGCGCTCTACGTGGCCGAGCGGCTCGAGGGGACCGGCGCGCGGGTGACGCGGCTCGCCCGGGGCCTCCCGGCCGGGAGCGCGATCGAGTACCTGAACCGGGTCGTCCTCGCCGACGCGCTCGAGGGGCGCCGGGAGATGCGGCCCGGGCCGGGGCGATAGGGGCGCGCCGGGGGGCGCGTGCGAAGGGTCCTCCTCGTCCTCGAGTACGACGGCGCGGCCTTCCGCGGCTGGCAGCGCCAGCGGGGCTTCCGGAGCGTCCAGGAGGAGGTCGAGCGGGCCTTCGAGGCCGCGACGGGGGAGACCGTGGCGGTCCACGGCTCGGGCCGCACGGACACAGGGGCGAACGCGATCGCCCAGCACGCCCACGCGGCGACGGGGAGCCGCCTCCCCGACGAGCGGCTGCGGGCCGCGCTCAACGCCCACCTCCCGCCCGACGTCGCCGTGCTCGAGGTGCGCACCGTCCCGGAGGAGTTCCACGCCCGGTTCTCCGCGCGTCGCAAGCGCTACCTCTACCGGGTCGTCGTCCGCCCCGTCCGTCCCGTCCTGGACCGGGGCCGCGCGCTGTGGCTCCGGAGCCCTCCCGACCTCGCCGCGGTGCGGCGCGCGGCCCGGACCCTGCTCGGCCGCCACGACTTCCGGGCCTTCGCCGCGGCGGACCTCGCCCCGCCCGACACGGTCCGGAGCCTGCGCGCGATCCACGTCCGCCCGACGAGGGAGGGGATCTTCTTCGTCCTCGAGGGGGACGGCTTCCTCCCCCGGATGGTGCGATCGATCGTGGGGACCCTCCTCGAGGTCGGCGCCGGGCGCCGCGATCCGGAGTCGGTCGGGGCGATGCTGCGGACGCGGGACCGCACCGCCGCCGGAACGACGGCCCCGGCCGGAGGCCTTTACCTCCTCTCCGTCAAGTACCCCGCCGCCGCGCTCGGTCCCAGGCGGGGCGTTGACGCCCAGGCCGGCGGGCGAGACAACCGGGGGGAAGGAGCTGCCGATCGTGATCCTCGAAGTCGTCCTGCGTGATCCGAAACTCCCCGCGGGGACGCGCCCCTACCTCGAGAAGAAGCTCGAGCGCATCCGCCGCCTCCTCAACCACCACATCGAGTCGCTCCGGGCCTTCGTCTCGACCGAGCACGAGCGCCGGAAGGTCGAGCTCGTCGTCTCCATCGAGCACCACGGGAAGGTCGTGATCGAGGTCGAGCACGCCGACGTGCTCGCCGCGATCGACCTCTCCGTCGACCGCCTGGAGCGGCAGCTCGCCAAGGAGAAGGAGAAGCGCATCGAGCGGGGGCGCCGGGGGACCGCGAGGCGCTCCGCCCCGGGTCGTTGACCCTTCCGCGCGCCCCGGCTAGCGTCGCGCCGATCCGGGATGAGCGGGTACTGGGAGCACTTCGACCCTTCGGCCGTCCTCCTCAACCTCCAGGCGAAGGACCGCGACGGCGTCCTCGAGGAGCTCCTCGGCGGGCTCGTCGCGGCCAAGCGGCTGACGCGCAAGGAGGGGGAGAAGGCGCACGCCCTTTTCCGCAAGCGCGAGGCGCTCGGCACGACGGGGATCGGCGGCGGCGTCGCGATCCCGCACGTCCGGATGCCGGGGCTCGCGCGGGTCGTCGCCGCGCTCGGGCTCTCCCGGGAGGGGATCGACTACCGCGCGCTCGACGGGGCGCCCGTCCGGGCGGTCTTCCTGATCGCCCGCCCCGAGGCCGAGGAGGAGGACCACCTCCGCTTCCTCCGCTGGGCCTCGACGCTCGCGCGCCACCGCGACTTCCTGCGCTTCGCCCTCGGGGCGAAGGACGCGCCGGAGCTCCTCGCGCTCCTGCGCGAGCTCGGCGACGCGCCGGGCTAGCGCGCGAGCGCCCCCTCCTCCCCTCCGTCGCGACCCCCGGCATCGCTCTCCGCGCGTTCCCCCTCAAGTCGAGGCCGGCCGGGGACGATACGAACCCCGCGCGGAGGCAACCATCTTGTTCCGAACCAACCGAAGCGTCGTCGGCCTCGATCTCGGCTCGAGCTTCTACAAGGCGGTCGAGCTCACGCGGGACAAGGGGGACGTCATCCTGACCGGGTTCGCCCGGCTCGAGGTGACCCCCGAGACGAATCGCCGCGAGGCGATCGGCGAGGTCTTCCGCCGCGGCCGCTTCCGGACGAAGCGCGTCGTCGCGGCGGTCTCCGGGAAGAGCGTGATCGAGCGCTACGTGCTCATGCCGAAGATGTCCTCCGAGGAGCTGAAGCGCTCCCTCACCTACGAGCTCGACAAGCACCTCCCCCTCCCCCCCGAGGACACGCAGGTCGACTGGCAGGTGCTCGGCGACGTCCCGGCGGCCGCGGAGGGGGCCCCGCCCCAGATGCGCGTCGTGATCGTCGGGGCGAAGCGCTCCCTCGTCGCCGACCTCGCGGCGAACCTGGTCGAGTGCGGGCTCACCCCGGTCGCGATCGACGTCGACGTCTTCGCGCTCGGGAACGCCTTCGCCCTCGCCTCGACGCTCGCCCCCCCCGCCCCGGAGGAGGAGCGCGGGGTCGCCCTCGTCGACGTCGGCGCGAGCAAGACCTGCATCCACATCGTCGCCGGCGGCTCCTCCCAGTTCGCCCGGGAGGTGCCGATCGGCGGGAACGACTTCACGGCGGCGATCTCCCGGCGCCTCGCCGTCCCCGAGGACGTCGCGGAGACCCTCAAGCGCGAGCCGGGGGACCGCGCCGGCGAGGTGCGGGACGCCGTCGGCTCGGTCCTCGACGAGCTGACGAACGAGGTGAACCTCTCCATCGACTACTTCGAGCACCAGTCGGAGGGGACGCTCGACACGATCTACCTCACCGGCGGCTCGGCGCTCGCCTCCTTCCTCCCCGAGAACCTCGAGCGGACGCTCGAGCGCAGCGCCCGCATGTGGAACCCCCTCGAGGGGCTCCAGGTCAAGGCCGACGGGCTCGACGTCGAGGACCTCCAGGCCGCCGGCCCCTCCCTGGCCGTCGCCCTGGGCCTCGCGGCGCGCGAGACGGGCCGCATTCCGGAGCGTGTGGCGTGATCACGATCAACCTCCTCCCCCAGGACTTCCGCCGGCGCGAGCGGACCCCCTGGCGCCTTTTCGCCGCGACGATGTTCGGCGTCGTGGGCGCCAGCGCCTCCCTCGCCTACGCCGCCTACGCGCGCTTCGGGCTCCTCGCCCGCGTGCGCGCGGAGCGCGAGGCGCTCGAGGACGAGCTCGCGGGCCTCAAGCCCTCCGTCGTCTACCACGACGACCTCGTGGCGGAGAAGACGGAGGCGGACAAGCGCCTCGCCACGATCCAGGAGATCCGGTCCTCGCGCGTCCAGTGGACGCGCAAGCTCGACGAGCTCTCCGACATCGTGAACACCGCCTCCGACGCCGACCGCTACCTCGTCTGGTTCGACGAGCTCACGGCGGACGCCGGGCAGGAGGGGCGCACCGGCGGCAAGCTGACGACGAAGGGCCTCTCCGGCTCGGACAACTTCGCGAACGTCGCCCTCTTCTTCGAGGACCTGAAGGCGCACGCGGAGTTCACGAAGGACTTCGACGGGCAGAGCAACCCGACCGGCAAGCGCACGGAGAAGGACGAGGAGCTGATCCCGCCGCAGGTCTGGGAGTTCCCCCTCGAGCTCACCCTGAAGAAGCGCGAGACCCCGAAGGCGGGCAAGGGCGGGAAGAAGGGCGGGAAGGCGTCCGAGGCGGGGAAGCCCGCCGGCGAGGGCGCGACCGCCCCCCCCGCGGCGCCCCCGGCCGCGCCGTCCGGAAAGGAGGAGGGCCATGGCCGCTGAGCGTCGGACGTCCCTGATGATCCTCGGCGCCGCGGGCCTCGTCGCGGCGAGCGGGGTGGCCGCCTCGGTCCTCTGCCACAAGGCGATCCGCGCGGAGGAGGCGAAGCTCGTCGACCTGCGCGTCGAGATCGGCAAGGCGCGGGACAAGGTCGCGGCGATCCCGGACCGGGAGCGCGAGGCGATCATCGCGCGCGAGAACCTCGAGGAGGTCGCGAAGATCCTCCCCGACGACACGCAGGTCGAGCTCTTCGTCAAGCGGCTCCAGGACTTCCAGCAGGAGACGGAGGTCGGGATCGCGAGCCTCGAGAACGTGAGCCCCAAGCGCCAGACGGGGAAGGCGATCCACCCGGTCGGCTACCGGATCAACCTCGACGGCAACCTCTGGCAGTTCCTCGCCTTCCTCGCCCGGCTCGAGTCCTACGAGCGGTTCGTGCGGGTGCCGCGCTTCAAGATCTCCTCGGGCCCGCGCCCGAAGAACGGCGACTACGAGGCGGTGAAGCACCGCGTCCAGGTCGAGGTCGAGACCTTCGCCTACAACCGCGGCAAGGGGGACGGCAAGCGCGCCCAGATCCCGCACTACGAGAAGCGCAAGGCCGAGCTCGCCGAGGAGATCGCCAAGGCGCGCGAGAAGATCGAGGACGTCCCCTACGAGTACCGCGGCCCCCGCGGCCGCCGCGACCCGATGATCGACCCCCGGCTCCCGAGCGCGACGGCGGGCGGGGCGGGGCTCCCCCTCGACGAGCAGTCGAGCCTCCTCGAGCGCCTGCGCGCCGAGGTCGAGAAGCTCCGCGCCGAGGTCGACCGCTTCCGCACGACCGGGAACCTGATCGAGCGGGCGGAGCTGCGGCGGGCGATCTCGACCAAG
>CBRGOK010000151.1:0-7818 GCA_967798035.1 uncultured bacterium | reverse complement strand
CTGGTAGGCCCCCTTGCCCTCGATGAAGAGGCTGCCGTGGATCACGACGCCCCCGAATCCCGTGGACGTCTCCGTGAGGAATTCGCTCCCGCCGGACTTGACCCGGACATCGACGTCCCCGCCGATCTCGGCGTCGTCGAGGTCGAAGAAGTCGAAGCCGCTCCGGGCGTCGAAATCGACGTCGCCGCCGACCGAGGAGGTATCGATGTCCAGGAGGCTGCCGCCGCCGTGGTTGCGGACCGACAAGGATCCGAGGAACACCGTGTCCTTCAGGTCGAGATCGTCGAGGCCGTCCCCGTTCGTGACGCTCACGTCCCCGCCCACGAGGGTCTCCTCCTTGAACCCGATGTCGGTCCCCTCGTCGAGCTCGTTGCCGTCCCCCGTCGCGATCTCGACGCAGTCCGCGACGACGCATTCCTTGAACGAGATCTCGTCGAACCCGTCGTGGTTGCGGATTTCGACGTCGTCGCCGAGCACGCACCCTTTGAACTTCGTCTTCGTGTCCCCGTCCCCGTTCTCCACTTCCACGCATCCGCCGATTTCGCAGTCCGCCACCTCGAACTCGTTGAAGCCCTCGCCTCCGCACACGAGGAAGTCTCCGGAGATCTCGATGTCGGAGAACTCGGACTCGTTCACGCCGTCCCCGAGGTCGAGCACGATGTGCTTGATGTCTCCGGAGACCGTGTCCGACTCGAGGCCGTTCACGAGCGTCCCGTCCACCCCGACGATCAGGAAGGAGCCCGAGCCCGGCTCCGGCGTCTCGCTCACCTCCAGCTTGTTGGGACCGTCGTCGCCTTCGATCACCAGGACTCCATCCTCCACGAACGCGACGACATCGTCCGCCGCCCGGAGTGCGCTCGGCGTCCCGACCAGGGCGACCAAACCCGCAAGGATCCTCGCCTTCACAGATTCTTCCTCCTCCCTCGCCCATCGCCGCGGGCAAGCGCCCGATCGATCCCGGCTGCGCACACGAGTGAGCAGCGGGCGCCGACCGAACGTCACTCGTCGACGCGGGCAGGATCGCCCCGCCGGGCCGCCCTGTCAACGAGGTTCTCAAATGGGGGAACCTAGCCTACCGAGGAGGAGTGGGGAGGGGCGCGCTCTCCATTCGGGGAGGCGCCGCCGCGGACCCCGGGGGTCCCGCCCTCGCCGAGCGCCGGAGGGAGGGGAACGGCCTCCCTGCGGGTGGACACGTGCGCTCCGGATCCCCCGGTCCGGCGTGGCCGCCGCCGGCGGGGAGATCGTGTCAGGGGCGGGGCGCGTCGGGTACGGGCGGGGGGTCCCGGCGCAGGAACCGCAGGAGGAAGGTGGCGCCCCCGCGGTCGAAGCTGATCACCGAGCGCGCCTTCGTGAACCGCCGGAAGCCCGAGCCGCTGTGGGCGAAGTACTCGCGTCCGTTCCGGAAGCGCTCCAGGGTGGCCGCCACGTCGAAGCCCGGTCCCTCGTCGGAGACCTCGAGGAAGGCGCCCGAGAACGTGACGACGACCACGACCATGATCCACTTCTCGAGGTTGCCCAGGTTGCCGCGCTTGAAGGCGTTCCCCACGGCCTTCTTCAGGGGCGAGAGGAGGTCTCGCTCGAGGCGCTCCGGCGGGACGTCGGCGAAGCGCGCGGCGAGGTCGGCGTTCAGGCCGGGAAGGATCTCGCCGGGCGTCTTCCCGCGGATCACGGCGCGCGCGGGCTCCTTCGCGGGGTCCGCGGCCGGCCGCGCCCCGTCCGAGGCCTGGATGTCCGCGAGCATGCGCTCGCGCGAGTAGCGGAGGTCGATCAAGGGGGGAGGGCGCCCTTCGTCCCGGCCGCCGCGGCCAGGCGCTCCCAGGCGGCCGCGACCTGTCCCTCCGCCCATCCGAGCCAGCTCGCCTGGTGGCTCTGCTTGCGGAAGTTGCGGAGCACGTAGGCGGCGAAGTCGAGGGCCTCGTACAGGGCCAGTCGACGGGGGGAGACCTCCGGGGCGAGCGCGAGGTAGGTCTCGCGGAAGCGCTCCCCGAGCCGCGTCACGTGGGGCATCCGCCGGGGGTGCCGGATCCCGAACGACCGCATGTGCGTCAGGAAGTAGGCGACGTCGTAGGCCGGCTCGGCCCCCCCGGCCTTGTCGAAGTCGATGATCCCGACGCGCTCCCCCTCGATCAGCACGTTCCCGTGGGCGAAGTCGCCGTGGGAGAAGACGAGGGGGCCCGGCTCCGTCTGGCGCTCCAGGCGCTCCAGCTCCCGGCGGATCGCGGCGAGCTCCTCGGCGAGCCGCGGCTGCATTCCGCTCATGTAGCGCAGGTTGCGCTCCTGGGAGGCGTAGAGGCGCTCGAAGGTCATCCGCGGCCCGGCGGGGATCGGAGCCCGCTGGACCCCGCGGATCGCGCGCGCGATGCCGTCGATCAGGCCCCCGACCCGGTCGAGCTGCGCGGGAGTGACGTCGTCGGGGGTGAGGTCGGCGAAGACGAGCCGGAAGTCCCGGCCGGGCACCGCCTCCTGGAGGAGGAGCCGCCACTCGGGCACGTAGCCGACGGGGCGGGCGGCGCGCCACAGGCCCCCGCTCGCGAGCCCCGCCTCCCAGGCGGCGGTGAGGAGCTGGTGATGCCGCACCCCCCGGTCGTCGCGCGAGAGCTTGCCGTAGACCCCGCAGGTCGACGGCCCGGTCCCGTTCGACAGGTCGAGGGTGTAGCGGACCGCGCACGAGCGCCGGGGCTTGTAGTGCAGGATCTCGTGCGTGAATCCGCGCGGCGCCGCGCCCGTCCGGCGGCACGCCTCGAGCCGGCCGGCGAAGAGGGAGGTCATTTCCTCCGGGTCGGTCGCGGCCGCCAGCCCCGGGAGCGCCGGGTCGACAGGGAAGATCCGCACGATGATGGCGGGGTCGTCGAGCACGGCCACCGCCCGCGCGAATCCGGCGGCCTCGAGCCTCCTCCGCGTCGGTTCGTGGGGCGCGTGCGTCGCCTCCTCCTCGGCCTTGAGGCGGCACGCCTCGGGCGACGGGAGGAGGGTGCAGGAGAGCCGCTGCGGCGGGAGCTCGGCCCCGGTCGGACCGGTGAGGCGCGCCCGCAGGGCGACGTTGATCTCCCGGTTGGGCTTGATCTTGCAGTATTCGATCTCGTAGCCGGACACCCGCGGGCCCGCCCCCGTCATCCGGGCGAGGGCCGTCTCCAGGACCGGGGCGAGCCAGCGTTCCTCCCGCAGCTGCTCGAGGCGCCGCGCGAGGAGCCCCGAGACTTCCCCTCCCTCCTCGGGCTCGAGCTCGTCGTCGCTCTCGTCCTGGAGCGGATCCGGCGGGTCGGGGAGGCTCATCGACTCTCGCCTCCGGCCTTCCCCGGCCGGAGGGCCTCGACGAGGGGAGGGGGGGATCCGACCTCGCCCGACTCGAGCGCCGAGGCGCGGAGCTGCGCGTAGAACCCTCCGGCCCGGAGCAGCTCCGCGTGCGTGCCGGATTCGACGAGCCGCCCGTCGTCGATCACGAGGATCCGGTCGGCGCGCTCGATCAAGCTGAGCTTGTGGCTGACCACGATCGTGGTCCGCCCTTCCATGAGGCGCGCGAGGCCGCCCATGACGAGCTGCTCGCTCTGCGCGTCGAGCCCCGTCGTGGGCTCGTCGAGGAGCAGGATCGGGGCGTTGCGCACGATCGCGCGGGCGATCGCGACGCGCTGGCGCTCGCCCCCGGAGAGCGTCGCCCCCCGCTGGCCGACGACCGTGGCGAAGCCGTCGGGGAGCCTTTCGATGAACAGGTCGACGCCCGCCGCCGAGGCGGCGGCGGCGACCTCGGCGTCCGTCGCGCCGTCGCGGCCGTAGAGGATGTTCTCGCGGATGCTCGTCTGGAGGAGGACCGAGTCCTGGAGGACGACGCTGATCTGGTCGCGGAGGGAGGCGATCTGGAAGTCGCGGAGGTCCTCCCCGTCGAGGAGGACCCGCCCCGAGGTCGGGTCGTAGAGGCGCGAGAGGAGGGAGAGGATCGTGCTCTTCCCGGCCCCGCTGTGCCCCACGATCGCGATCCGCTCCCCCGGCTCGACCCGGAAGTCGATGTCCCGCAGCACCGTCCGGCCGTCCGCGTACGCGAAGTCGACGCGGTCGAAGGCGATGCGCCCCGAGAGCCGGGGGGCGGGACGCGCGCGGGGGGACTCGACGACCGCGGGCTCCTTCTCGAGGAGGTCGATCACGCGCTCGAGGCCGACCTTCCCCTTCGCGATCTTCGAGCTCTGCTTGGCGACGTCACGGAGGGGCCCGTAGAGGTTCTTCACGTAGTAGGCGAAGACGTAGAGGTCGCCGATCTGGAGGTGCCCCGACCAGACGCGGTGGACGCCGAGCCAGACGATCGCGCAGGTGATGACGGCCACGGCGAAGTCGACGGAGCGGACGTAGGCGGCCTCGAGCCGGGCCACTTCGAGGCCGATCTGGGCGCTCTCGGAGCTCTGCCGCCCGAAGGCGTCCTGCTGGTGCGCCTCGCGACCGAGGGTCTTCACGAGGCGGATCGAGCTCATCGTCTCCTGGGTGACGGAGGTGAGCTCCCCCTCCCGCGCGCGCCGCTGCCGCGAGGCGCGCTCGATCTTCCGGCGGAAGTACCAGACCATCGGCCCGACGATCGCGACCGCGAGGAGACCGACGCTCCCGAGCTTCCAGTCCCTCGCCACCATCACGAGGAGGATCCCCGCGACCGTGACGACGGCCGTCGCCGTCTGGAGCACGGCGGTCGTGGCGAGCTCCCGGATGGAGCGCGTGTCCTCCGTGATCCGCGTGATCGTGTCCCCGAGGCGGCTCGTGTCGTGGAAGGCGAGCCCCAGGTGCTGGACGTGGCGGAACAGCTTCACGCGCAGCTCGAAGGCGAGCTCCTCCCCGATCCGGTTCAGCAGGAACTCGCGGAAGTAGGCCGCGAAGGAGGAGATCCCGGCCGCCGCGACGATCATCGCGCAGATGACGACGAGCATCCACGTCGTCTCGCTGACGCCGGCCGGCTGGGCCCACGCCGGGAGGAAGGTGACCCCCTTGAGGACGTTGTCGAAGACGAACTTGAGGGGCCAGGGCTTGAGGAGGTCGAAGCCCACGCCGGCGACGAGGGCCAGCGCCGCCACGAGGAGGAGCGACCAGCGCTGCAGGACGAGCGGCCCCATGTGGCGCGCGGCCCGGCGAAAGATGGGCCGGTGGGGGCTGCGCTCGCTCGGATCCGGGCGCTTCCCGGAGGTCTCGCTCATCGTCCTCCCGATTGGGGTCCCTCCGCCCGCCCGCAGCCGAAAGGCTCGCCGCCAGTGTAACCGGGCGAGACCCGGAGCGGGACCCGGAGCCGGTTCCCGATCGGATTCAGGCGGTGGGGGAGGAGGCCCGCCGGGCGATCGAGCGGCGCGCGATCTCCTCGACGCGCTCGGCGTTGCGCTCCCACGTATGGCGGGCGAGAACCTTCTCGCGCGCGGCGGCGCCCGCCTGCGTCGCGGCGGGGCGGTTGCGCGCGAGCCACTGGATCGTCGCGGCCGGCTCCCCGCGCTCCTCGGGCGAGTAGAGCCAACCCGTCCGGCCGTGTTCCACGATCTCCTCCGTCTGGCCCCGCCGGGCGGCGACGACCGCGAGCCCCATCGCCATGTACTCGAAGAGCTTGACCGGGGAGAAGTAGGGGGCGGCGGAGGGGTCGGAGGGGACCAGCGCGACGTCGAACGCGGCGAGCCAGGCAGGGGCCTCGTCGTGGGGCACCGCCCCCGACATGTGAACCGCCTCGTCCAGGCCCTCCTCGTGCACTCGCCGGCGGACCTCGGGGAGCGCCGGGCCATCGCCCACCAGGAGGAGGCGGAAGGGGGACGCTGGGGCGCCGAGCTCCTTCAGCGTGCCGACCAGCCCGGGCACGCCGTGCCAGGACTTCATCGCCCCGAGGAAGCCGAGGACGATCCGATCATCCCAGCCGAGCCGGCGCCGGATCTCGGAGGGTCCCGGTCGGGGGCGGAAGAGGCCCGCGTCGGCCGCGTTGGGCATCACCGTGACCCGTCCGCGATCCGCCCCCTCCGCGACCGCGTAGTCCTCGAGCCACCGCGAGACGACGATCAGCTCGTCGGCCCGGCCGAAGACGAGCCTCTGGGAGGCGCTCGCCACCCCGGGGAGGCTCAGGCCTCGCTGCTCGCGCTGTTCCTCGACGAGCGGGGCGTTGACCTCGAGGAGGAGCGGGACGCGGAGGCGCGCCGCGAGCTCGAGCCCGGCGGTCCCGAAGAGCGCGTAGCGCTCGTAGAGGAAATCGGGCCGGAGCTCCTCGAGGAGGGGGAGCGCCCGTCCCTCCACCCAGAGGGAGTAGAAGAGATTGCGCAGGTCCTGCGGCAGGCGGTTGCCCGAGGCGATCGGCTCCGCCTTCAGGCGCTCCTGGAGGAGGGCGGGGATCTCCCCGAAGGGGAGCGGGACGATTCGGAAGGGGATCGGCGCGCTCGTCCCGGTCCCCGGGGTGGGGGAGAGGACGACGACCTCGTGGCCACGGCTCGCCAGCGCCTCGACGAGCTTCCGCAGGTGCACGGAGGCCCCCTTCGTCCCGAGGACGGGGACGCCGAAGTCGGTGGAGAGGTAGGCGATCCTCACGCTCTCGCCTCGATTCCGGGAGGATCCGCTTCGGGCCGGCCGAGTCCAAGGCCCCGGCGCCTCCCGGCCGCAGCGGAGGAGGGAGGCGGGCGGCGGATCGGGCCCCGCGAAGGCCTCACTTGCCGCCGGCCTGGAGCGCCCCGGGGTCGACCTCTGTCCAACGTCCCGTCTCGTCGACCCTCAGGACCTCGAGGTCGCGCTGCAGCGCGAGCTCCGCCACCCGGTGGCGGACGACCTCGAAGGAGAGCCGGTTCCTCGCATCGACAAGGTCGGACTGCGCCTCGAGCACGTCGCGCGCCTTGGCGCGGTTGACCTCGAACAGCCGGCTCGCCCCCTCGACCCGCTGCTCGGCGAGCCGGACCGACAGCGCCTGGATGCGCATCCGGTCGCGCGCCTCGCGGAGCACGCGCAGGTCGTCGCGCACCTGGAACTTCACCTGGTCCTCGAGGTCTTGGACGAAGCGCACGGCCCTCTCGTAGGCGATCAGGCTGATGCGGTAGATGTTGCGCTCCGCGGTCCGCTCGAGGGGGAGGCCGAGCGAGGCGAGCACGGAGTACTGCCCCTGGTCGGGCCGGAAGCTGGCGTCGGAGCGGAGCGCGTCGCCCGCCGAGACGCGGCGCTCGCCGACGCTCGCCCCGCCGAACAGGACGAGGTCGGCGCGGAGGCGGTCCGCCGCCACGGCCGTCTGGCGCTGCGCGTCGAACACCCGCCCGACCGACACGCGAAGGTCGAGCCGGTTCTCGAGCGCGAGCCGGACCGCCTTGCCGGGGTCCAGCTCGAAGGGCCCCGCCCCCTCGCGGCCGGGCGGGACGACCAGGACCGGCGCGTCGGCCGGGACATGCTCGAGGGGAACCTCCTCCGGCACGGGCTCCGCCTTGAGCATCTCCTCGAGGTCCGCCCGACGCAGCGCGATCTCGGCGTCGGCCGGGAGGCCGAGGAGCTGCTTGAACCGGTCGAGCGCCCGCTCGTAGGCCGTGAGGGACTGCACCCAGGCGTCGCGCGCGTCGAGCTCGTCCTGGCGGGTCTGGTCCTCCTCGATCCGCTCCAGGCGCTGCGCCTCCGACATCCGCCGCGCGCGGCGCGTCGCGCCGATCAGCCAGCGATAGTTCTCCTCCTGGTTCTCCGCTTCCTGCAGGAGCTGCAGCACGCCGTAGTAGTCGGTGGCGACCTGCACGGCGAAGACGCGCTTGAACCGCTCGAAGCCGTAGATCGCGTACACGACGTCGCGCTCGGCCTGGTGCAGCGGCTCCTCGACGACGAAGCTGCCGGAGCCCCGCAGGAGCGGGATCGCGACGCTGG
>CBRGOK010000150.1:0-7836 GCA_967798035.1 uncultured bacterium | reverse complement strand
CCTCGGCGCCCGGGATTCGCCGCGAGGAAGGCCGCGACGCTCTCCGCCCGCCGCTAGTGGCGGAAGTGGCGGACGCCCGTGAAGACCATTGCGGCGCCCGCGCGGTCCGCGGCGGCGATCGACTCGGCGTCGCGCACGGACCCCCCGGGCTGGAGGATCGCCGCGACGCCGGTGGCGAGCGCCTCCTCTACGCCGTCCGGGAAGGGGAAGAAGGCGTCCGAGGCGAGGACCGCGCCCTTCGCGCGAGGGCCGGCCTTCGCGGTCGCGAGGCGGACGGCGTCGACCCGGCTCATCTGGCCGGCCCCCACCCCGACGACGGTCCGGCCCCGCGCGAGGACGATCGCGTTGGAGCGGACGTGCTTCGCGACGGTCGCGGCGAAGAGGAGGGCATCGACCTCGGGAGGAGTCGGGGCGCGCTTCGTGACCACCTTGAGGTCGGAGGCGGTCTCGACCCGGTCGTCGGGCGTCTGGAGGAGGAAGCCGCCGGAGATCGGGCGGAGGTCGACCCGCGAGGGAGGGGGAGGATCGAAGGAGGCGCGCACGGGGCGGAGGTTCTTCCCCCACTTCGGCTTCGTGGTCACCTCCTGGAGGACGGCGGGATCGAAGGAGGGCGCGACGATCGCCTCGACGAAGCGGGATTCCGAGCAGAGGAAGTCGGCGCAGCCGTGGTCGAAGGGACGGTTGAGGCCGATGACGGAGCCGAAGGCGGAGACCGGGTCCCCCTCCCAGGCGGAGGCGAGGGCGGAGGCGGGGTCCCTCGCGCAGGCGCCGCCGCAGGGGTTGCCGTGCTTCACGACGACGGCGGCGGGGTCGGCGAACTCGCGGACGAGGCCGAAGGCCGCGTCGAGGTCGAGGAGGTTGTTGTAGGAGAGCGGTTTTCCGCAGAGGACCTCGCCGCCGGCGACGCCAGGCTCGGGGGCGAGGAGGGCGCGATAGAGCGCCGCCTCCTGGTGGGGGTTCTCCCCGTAGCGGAGCGTCGCCACCCGGCGGCCGGCGAGGGAGAGGGCCTCGGGGAAGCGATCCCCCTGTTCGCGGGAGAGCCAAGCGGCGATCGCGGCGTCGTAGGCGGCCGTCGCGCGAAAGGCCTTCGCCGCGAGGCGACGGCGGGTCGGCTCGGAGATCCTCGCGTCGTTCGACCGGAGTTCTTCCAGGAGCGGTGCGTAGTCCTCCGGGTCGACGAGGACGGCGACGAAGTCGTGGTTCTTCGCCCCGGCGCGGAGGAGGGAGGGGCCGCCGATGTCGATCTGCTCGATCGCCTCGTCCCGGGAGACGCCGGGCCGGGCGACCGTCGCCTCGAAGGGGTAGAGGTTGACGGCGAGGAGGTCGAGCCAGCCGATCCCCTGTTTCTCGAGGGCGGCGGCGTGCGCGGGGAGGTCGCGGCGGGCGAGGATCCCCCCGTGGATCTTCGGATGGAGGGTCTTCACGCGGCCGTCGAGCATCTCGGGGAACCCCGTGACCTCGGAGACCTCGCGGACGGGGATGCCGGACTCGGCGAGGGCGCGGCGGGTTCCGCCGGTCGAGAGGATCTCGACGCGCAGCGCGGCGAGGCCGCGCGCGAGGTCGACGATCCCGCGCTTGTCGTGGACGGAGAGGAGGGCGCGCTCGATCCGGGGCGCGGTCACTTCACCCGGGACTCGGGCGGGATGATGAACCAGCAGGCCACGTAGAAGAGGGCCAGGGGGACGAGGAGCGCGAGGAAGCTGACCGCGACGAGCCCGACCCCGGCCAGGCGCACCATCGTGGGATCGACCCCGAGGATTTCGGCGATTCCGCCACAGACCCCCCCGAGGACCCGCTCCTTCTCCGATCGATAGAGGCGACGGTACTGCGCCATGGCCCGTTCGGCGCGGGGAGTGTAGCCGCGCGCCTTGGTGGGGGAAGGGTTCGGAGGAGCCCGGAAGCTATTTCGCGTGGGGACCCTTCGGCTTGCCCGGGCCCGGGTCGTCCGCGGCGGAGGCCTTCCTCGGGCGGGAGCTCCGATGCTGGAGGTAGGCCTTGAGGAAGCCGTCGATGTCGCCGTCGAGCACGGCCTGCGACTGGCTCGTCTCGTGATCGGTGCGGTGGTCCTTGACGAGCTGGTAGGGCTGGAGCGTGTAGGAGCGGATCTGGTGCCCCCAGGCGATCTGCCCCTTCTCGCCGTAGAGGCTCTTCATCTCCTCGTCGCGCTTCGCCACCTCCACGAGGTGGACGCGGGCGCGCAGGACCTTCATCGCGAAGGCCCGGTTCTTGTGCTGGGAGCGCTCGTTCTGGCAGGAGACGACGATCCCGGTCGGGAGGTGGGTGATCCGCACGGCCGACTCGGTCTTGTTCACGTGCTGCCCGCCGGCGCCCCCCGCGCGCATCGTCTCGACCCGGAGGTCCTTGTCGTTCAGGTCGACCTCGATATCCTCCATCTCGGGGGCGGCGTCGACGGAGGCGAAGGAGGTCTGGCGGCGCTGGTTCGCGTCGAACGGGGAGATTCGGACGAGCCGGTGGACCCCGACCTCCGCGCGGAGGTAGCCGAAGGCGTAGTCCCCCTTCACCTCGAGGGTGGCCGAGCGGACCCCCCCCTCGGGCTCGGGGACCTCGTCGATGAGTTCGTAGGTGAACCCGTGGCGGTCCATCCAGCGGGTGTACATCCGAAGGAGCATCCGCGCCCAGTCGCACGACTCGACGCCGCCCGCTCCCGCGTGGACGGAGAAGAACGCGTTCCGGGGATCGTGGTCCCCGGACATCATCGTCCGGAACTCGATCTCCCCGAGGCGCGTCTCGACCTCCTCCAGGGTCGAGCGCATCTCCTTCTCGGTGTCGGCGTCCGGGCTCTCCCCTCCGAGCTCGAGGAGGATCGAGACCTCCTCGAGGCGCCGCCCGACCTGGTCGAGGGGGGCGACGACACCCTTCGCCCGCTTCAGCGCCTCGACGGCGCCCTGCGCGGCCGCGGGGTCGGCCCAGAAGTCGGGCCTCCCCATCCGCTCCTCGATCTCCTTCCTGCGCGCGACCTCGGCTTCGTAGTCAAAGACTCCCCTTGAGCGCGGAGTAGCGGCGCTCGGCTTCCTTGGCGCGGACGGCGAGGGGATTCATGGTTCGGAGCGGAGGATGGTAGTGGGGAATGGCGGTGGTTCAACGCCGGGACCCGTCCTCTCGCGCGGCCGGCGTCGGGTCCTTCCCCGCCATCAGCGCCTCGATGGCGTCGGGATCCCTCGGACACCCGGCGGAGAGGTTCTCGCAGCCGGTCGCCGTGACGACGACCGTGTCCTCGATCCGGACCCCGAGGTTCTCCTCGGGGATGTAGATCCCGGGCTCCACGGTCACGCAGACGCCCGGCTCGAAGGGCTTCGCCGACGAGCCCACGTCGTGGACGGCCATCCCGATGTAGTGGGTCGGGCCGTGTCGCTGGTAGGCGGCGAATCCGGACGCCGCGAGCGCCTTCGTCGTGACGCGCGCGAGCTCGGCGAGGGTCGAGCCCGGCTTCACGGCATCCAGGGTCTCCTCCTGCGCCCGCAGGCACGCCTCGTAGACCTCGCGCTGGCGCTTCGTCCACCGGCCGTTCGAGGGCCAGGTGCGGGTGATGTCGGCCGTGTAGTAGAAGACCTCGGGGCCGAAGTCCATCAGGACGACCTCGCCGTCCTCGATGCGGCGGAACTTCCTCGAGTAGTGGAGGGCGAGGGAGTTCGGGCCGCCGCCGACGATCGCCATGTAGGCGGGGCCGGGGGAGCCGAGGCGGTCGAAGACCGCGCGCGCGGCGGCGGCGATCTCCCACTCGAACCGCCCGGGGCGAGTCGCGCGCATCGCGGCCACGTGCCCCTCCCCGCCGATGCGGGAGGCCTCGCGCATCGCCTCGATCTCCTCCTTCGTCTTCACGCGCCGCAGCTCCTCGAGGATCGGGGAGAGGTCCTTCACCTTCGTCCCCTCCCCCAGGCGCTTCTCGAGGGCGGCGCGGAACGCCCTCTCCCGGCTCGGCCGCCCGTCGAAGGCGTCCGAGGACCGCCGCTGCTCGAACCCGGAGGCGCGGTCGCGGGAGGTCGCGTGGATCTCCTCCGGGGCGAAGGGGGTGTAGAGGGGTCCCTTCCCCTTCAGCCGGCCGACGTACTCCTCGAATTCGCCGACGTCCCGGACGTCCTCGATCCCCGTCGCCTCCGCCGCCTCCTTCCCGGGGGAGAGGTCGGGCCCCTCCCACTGCTCCCGGAAGGGATCCGCCGCGGGGAGGAAGAGGGTCGCCCGCGCGTCCTTCGCATGGATCGCGAGAGCCGCCCCCGGCGTCTCGACCCCCGAGAGGTACCAGAAATCGTTCGACTGGCGGAACTCGAGGTAGTTCCGCGTGTCCTCCGCCCCCCGCAGGAGGATCGTCCCCTCGCCGACCGCCTTCGCGAGGGCCTTGCGCCGCCCGTCGTGGAACGCGCGGCCGAGGGGGCTGTCGAAGGGGTTCTTCCTCGGGACGACCTCGCGGGCGAGGGCGCCGGGCTGGACGGGAGGCGTTCCCTGGGGGCCGCTCCCGGCGAGGAGGGGGATCGGGAAGAGGAGGAGGAGAAGAAGGGGGCGCTTCATCGGAGCGCGTCTCCCCGCTAGCGTTCGACGGGTGACGCGATCATAGGTGCGGGGGTGCGCCAGGGCGAACTCGTCCGACTCGACGGATCCAAGGGGGAGGGGGGCGGGCAGATCCTGCGCAGCGCCCTCGCCCTCTCCGCGCGGACGGGCCGGGCCTTCGAGATCGAGAACGTCCGGGCGGGGCGGCCCAACCCGGGCCTCGCCGCGCAGCACCTGACGGCCGTCCGCGCGGCGGCGGCGATCTGCGGGGCGAAGGTCGAGGGCGCCGCCGTCGGGTCGCGGGCCCTCCGCTTCGTCCCGGGGGCGGTCCGCCCCGGGCGCTACCGCTTCGAGGTCGGCACGGCGGGCTCCTCCTCCCTCGTCCTCCAGACCGTCGCCCTCCCCCTCGCCCTCGCGCGGGGACCGAGCGAGGTCTCCATCGGCGGGGGGACCCACGTGCCGTGGAGCCCCACCTTCGAGTACCTCGCCTCGTGCTGGATCCCGTGGATGCGGCGCGCCGGGTGCGCCCTCGAGGCCGGGCTCAACTTCGCGGGGTTCTATCCGGCGGGAGGGGGCGAGCTCTTCGCCCGCATCGAGGGGAAGGCGCGCCCGAAGCCCCTCCACGCCGCCGAGCGCGGGGCCCCCTCCACGGTCGTCGTCCTCTCCCGCGTGTCGAACCTCCCGATGGAGATCGCGGAGCGCCAGGCGAGGAGCGCCATCTCGGTCCTGCGCGGCGAGGGGGTCGAGGCGACCGCCGACTGCCGCGAGCTGCGCGGCCCGCGACCCGGCACGGCGCTCGCGGTCGTCGGCCGGTTCGGGGACGCGGTCGCCTGCGCGACGGCGCTCGGCGCGCCGGGGAAGCCCTCCGAGGAGGTCGGCCGGGAGGCGGGGGACGCCTTCGTCGCCTACCTGAAGTCGGGCGCCGCCCTCGACGAGCACGCCGCCGACCAGGTCCTCCTCCCGCTCGCGGTCGCCTCCGGCCCCTCCGAGTTCACCGCGGCCCGCGCGAGCGGGCACCTCGAGACGAACGCCGAGGTCGTCCAGGCGTTCCTCGGCGCGAGGATCGAGATCGAGTCGGCGAACGAGGAGACGGCGCGGGTGCGGATCGAGCCGGCCGGATGAGAGGAGGAGGAGCGGGGCCTCAGACCCCCGCGAGCCGCGTCGCGAGGACCGGCGCCTGGAGCGGCGCCGCCTCCGCCTGCGCGGAACGGTACACGGCCAGGGCCCCGGCGTAGCGCGCCCCCCGGATCCCGACCCGCCCGACGATCGTCGCCTGCATGAGGAGGAGGAGGCCGACGGCGCCCCAGCCGCTCCGGACGTGCTCGGAGCCCGCCCGCAGGGCCGCGGTGGCCCCGGCGAGGAGGAGCGCCTCGGCGAGGCCGAAGAAGGCGACGAGGAGCCCCGTCCGGAGGGGGTGGCGCAGGAGGAAGGCGATCCCGTGGAACCAGGCGAGGACGGCGGAGCGCCGGTCCGCCTCCACGATCGCCACCCGGGCGAAGTCGCCCGCGGCGAAGAGGACCGCGAGGAGCAGGACGTACGCCCCGCCGCGCCCCCACTCGACGAGGACCGCCGTCTTCCCGCTGCCGAGCTCCGAGACGCTCGAGACGCCGGCGGTGAGGTCGAGGAGGAGGCTCCATCCCGCCCCGTGGGTGAGCACCCCCACGAAATGGACCCCGAGGAGGGTGAACGCGGAGACCCGGAGGAACCGGTACCACTGGCGCCCCCCCCAGCGGAAGAAGGCCTGGACGCTCCCCGTTCCCCGCGGCTCGTGGAAGACCCCGATCCATCCCCCGGCGACGAACGATCCGAGGAGGAAGGAGACGAGCGCGAGGACCCCGACGCCGCCGCGCAGCCCCTGGAGGAACGAGGCGTTCCGCAGCCGGAAGTCGAGGTCGAAGTCCCCGTCGTACGAGGAGAGGAGCGCCGGAGCGTCTCCCCGGAGGCTCGCCGCGCGGTCGAACGCCCCCGCGTACGGGATCCCGATCGCGAGGGCCGGGACGAGGTTGAGGAGGTAGACGAGGGCGAGGATCCGCGTCCGCCCGAAGGCCCGGACGATCCCGGAGCCGCACTCGCGCAGGGTCCCCCCCATCACCCGATCCCCCCGAAGAAGTGGAGGACGTTCTGGACCCAGAAGAGGTTCTGCGTCCCCCAGCGCAGCGCGGCGGAGTGGTCGGGATCGACCCGCCGCTCGTTGTTCGAGGCGTCGGCGTCGAGGAGCCAGACCCGATCGGGATCGACCCGCACCCACTCCAGGCGCGAGCCTCCCTCCCACCGCTTCGTCCAGTGCCGGTCGCGGCCGTCCCACTCGTGCCGCTCGGGCTGCCGGTCCTCCTCGAACTTCACGAGGATCACGACGGGGACGACGACCTCCCCGTACCGCTGGACGACGACGCGCGTGTCGTGGAGCCCCGAGCGGCGCTCCCCTTCCTCCTCCTCCTCCCCCTCGGCGGGCCGCCGCTCCCCGCTCGCGCCGGGGCCGAAGATCCCCGAGGGCTTGCGCTGGGGTCGCGTCTCCGCGACGCGGACCCCGTAGTCGAGGAGGTCGGATCCGTAGACGAGGCGCTCGAAGAGCTCGGCGAGGCGCTCCCCGGAGACCTCCTCGGCCACGGCGAGGAAGTCCTCGGGGGTGGGATGCCCGAACCGGAACCGCTCGTGGTAGGTCCGAACGACGCGCTCCCAGGTCCCCTCGCCCCGGCGGGCGTTCACGTGGCGCTCGAGGCAGAAGAGGGTGAGGGCGGGGCGGGAGTAGGAGTTGATCGAGTAGGAGGTGCGGTCGACGTACTCCCAGGCCCGGCGGTCGAGACGGTCGGCCTTCGGGTCCCGGAGGTAGCGCTCCCGGAGCTCGACGGCCTCGAGGCGGTCGAGCCTCGGCACGAACGAGAGGGGGGGGAGGTCCCGCAGGAAGCCGAGGACCGGGTCGGGCCGCAGGAGCGTCAGGTCGCATCCCGGGATCGTGACGAACCCGTCGGGGGAGGCGTTCCGGATCGGCAGGGAGAAGGGCCTCCAGCGGACGCCGGAGAGGGTGAGGAGAGCGCGCGGATCGCGTCCCTTCTCCGGCTCCGGAAAGGCGACCGGCGCGTGGGCGTAGAACGGGATCCGCCCCACGCTCACGGTCGCCCGCTCCGGACCGAAGGCGCGGTCCATCACCTTCGCGCTCGAGTAGGTGTTGAACCCCTCGTCCATCCAGGCGTGCTCGAACTCGTTGTTCGCGACGAGCCCGTACCAGAACTGGTGGCCGAACTCGTGGACGAGCACCTCCTCGGGCTCGTGCCGGCGGCTGCGGAGGCACCAGTCGGACCCCCCCGTGATCAGCATCGGGTACTCCATCCCCCC
>CBRGOK010000149.1:0-7878 GCA_967798035.1 uncultured bacterium | reverse complement strand
GGGAGGAGGTCGGCGAGCTTCCACTCGCGCGTCTCGCCTCCCGCGCAGGAGGCGATGAGAGAGAGGTCGGGCGCGAACTCGTGGAGCACCTGCCGGCACGCCCCGCAGGGAGGGAAGAGGCGCTCGGCGTAGACGTAGACCGCCATCCGGCGGAAGCGCCTCGCCCCGTCGCTCACCGCCTTGAAGACCGCCGATCGCTCGGCGCAGATCGTCAGCCCGAAGGAGGCGTTCTCGACGTTGCATCCCGTGAAGAAGCGCCCGTCCGCCGCGAGGAGGGTCGCCCCCACCTTCGCCCCCGAGTAGGGGGCGTAGGCCACCGCGGCGGCCTGTTCGGCGACGGCGAGCATATTGCGATCGTCCATCGGTCCCCTCGGCTTCCGGCCTCCCCGAAGCCGGGGAGGAGGGCGGCGAGGGGGAGGGTAGCGGAGGAGGGAACCGGGTCAACGCGCCGTCGACCTAGAAGGGCGCCTCGACCTCCGCTTCCTCCTCGCCGTCCTCCCCCTCCGGCTCGCCGCCGGGCCGGGCCCCGTCGCCTCCGGAGGGGAGCCCCTCCGGAGGGGCCGGGGGCTCCGGCGCCCCCTCGTACCCTGCGAACGGCACGAGCGAGCGGACCTGACGGACCCCTGTCGCCGGGTTCACGAACTCCTCGGAGAAGACGCTCACCCGGGCGAGCCGGCCGACGAGGGATTGGGGCTCCACCTCCACCACCCCTCCGACCGGCTGGCCGAGCTTCCCGAGGACGAACTTCACCCTCCGGATCCCCCGGTCGCTCCAGGTCAGGTTGTCCCACGCGGCGGTCCGACCCGCGTAGGGGCCGTCCTCGACGACCCACCGAAGGGACCACCGCTCGGAGCCATCCCGCGACCGGCGCTCCCGGACCTCCGCCACCCGGCAGAGGTAGGTCCCGTTCGGGACGGCGACGAAGTCCTGGACGTCCTCGATCCCGCTGAAGTCGTACTTCATGGCGCACGCTCCCGCGAGGTAAGACGCGCCGGGTAACCGGGGCGCGGGATTTCCCCCGGCCCCTTCCCGAACCCCCGGGGGGACGGTAACCTTTTCCCGTCACCTGCCCCGCGGGAACTCACGGGGCTCCCTGCGCGTCCGTAGAGGGCCGCCGTTCCCGCCCACCAGCGCTGCCCCGTCCCCGGCCCCCAGCGATCCACGGAGTCAGACGGATGAGAATGTCCCTTCGCATCCTCGCCATGAGCGGCTTCCTCGCCGCTCCCGGATTCGCCCAGACGACCTTCACGTCGGTCAACCCCTTCACGAACGCGCCCGGTGCGGCCCCCTCCATCGGGTACACGGAGCGCCTCCACTTCGGCGACATCGACGGCGACGGCGACCTCGACTGCGTCCTCGCCGACGGGGGCGACTTCGGGAACCAGGTCGACCGGGTCTGGGTCAACATGGGGAACCTCCAGGCCGGGACCCTCGGGGCCTTCCAGGACCAGAGCGCGACTCGCTGGACCGGGATCGCCGACGACAGCCGCGACGTCCAGCTCGTCGACATCGACCTCGACGGCGACCTCGACGCCTACATCTCGAACACCTCGACCGTGAGCGCGCAGAGCAACCGCTGGGTCGTCAACATGGGGGGCCTCCAGGGAGGGACCGCGGGGTTCTTCCAGGACCAGACGGCGACCCGCTGGGTGGGGCTCGCGATGGGGCCGGGCCCCGGGCACCCCTACCAGTCCTCGATCCCCGCCTCCCTCCTCGCCGGACTCACCCCCTCGAGCGGGTTTAAGGACTGGTCGTGCGAGTGCGGGTTCGGCGACGTCGACAACGACGGGGACATGGACCTCCTCCACGCGACCTACGGGGAGAACTTCACCGGGAACGCCCCGACGCGGATCTTCCTGAACGACGGGGCGGGGTTCTTCTCCGAGTTCAACCCCTCCGGCTTCCAGCTCGCGGGATCGACCATCCTCAACACGAACCCCGGCCTCTGGTGCGAGGGGACGCAGCTCAACGGCACGACGAACACGACGGGGCTCAACTGCGACATCGCGACCCACCAGCTCGCCGCCCTGTTCGCCGACCTCGACAACGACCTCGACCTCGACATCTTCCTCGGGTCGAGGAACTCCCAGCCGCGCGCCTACTTCAACCGGCTCCAGGAAACGGGGACCCTGATCTGGCGCGACATGACCGCCTTCGTCTACACGTCCCCCTCCGGGAACACGGGGAACTACGAGCAGAACCTCGCCGACCTCGACAACGACAGCGACCTCGACGCCTACCTCCTGAACTACGCCGGGGACGGCAGCGCCTTCAACGACCGGGTCGCCTACAACCCCGGGACCGGCCAGCTCACGGGCTTCGTCACGATGGCCTCCTCGGGCGGCGACGACAACGAGCCCGACTTCGGCGACTTCGACGGGGACGGGGACGTCGACGTCGCGATCGCCGCCTTCGGATCCTCGGACCGGATCTACTTCAACAACTTCGTCCCGAGCGGCCTCACGGGGAGCTTCACGCTCCAGGCGAACGGCGGGGCGGTCCTCCCGCTGGTCCCGGGGACCACCCTCGACGTCGACATCGCCGACTGGGACAACGACGGGGACTACGACGCGGCGTGGGCCGTCGACGCCGGCGGCGCCGAGGTGTTCATGCGCAACAACCTGAACACCGTCGAGGCGATCCCCCCGCGGGTGAAGCGGCTCGAGCAGGCCCCGAACCGCGGCGCCGGGAGCGCGCCGACCGTCGTGCGCGCCCAGGTCTACGACAACTCGCCCCTGTACCAGACGGGGCGCGACGTGACGGTGATCGAGGTGACCGTCGACGGCTGCCCGATGGCCGACGTCCCGATGCACTACTCGGGGGGCCAGCTCTTCCGCGGGACGATCCCGGGCTCGTACGTCGGGAACGTCGTCTACTCCGTCACCTCGACGGACGAGCACGGGAACACGGGCTTCTCGACGGACCTCGCGGGGGCCCCCGAGTCGAAGTCCTACACGGGAACCGGGAGCACGAACGCCACCCCCTACGGCGTCGGCACCCCCGGGACCGGGGGCCTCGTCCCGGCCCTCGGCGTCAACGGGCCCGCGGCGGAGGGGAACGCGGCCTTCGCCTTCTGCGTGTCGAGCGGGAAGCCGAGCGGGGCGGGCTTCCTTTTCCTCTCGGGCCTGTCGATCCCGACGACGGACGTGCTCGGGATCAACGTGAACCTCGACCTCGGCGGGCTCGTCTCGCTCGGGCTGATGGCAATCGACGCGAACGGGTTCGGGCGGTTCGACCTCCCGATCCCCGGCACGGGCGCCGCGGGCGCGAGCCTCAACTTCCAGTACTTCGGGATCGACGCGGCGGCGCCGAACGCCCTCGGCATCTCCTCGTCGAACGGGCTTCAGGTCCTGGCGACCCCGCCGCTCCCCTAGCGCCCCGTCCCTCCGACCGATTCCGGGAGCCCCCGCCCCGAGGCGGGGGCTCCTTCCGTTTCTCCCCCGCTTGACAACCGCGCGCGTCCTTTGCATGAAGGCGAACCCCGGGCGGCCGCCTCACGGACGCCCACGCGCTTCGCCCCGATCGACGCGAGGGCCTCCGGGGGACCTCTGGAGCGGAAATGGGAAAGACGATCCGCTGCGACACGTGCAACCGGTCCTACCGGACGCTAAAGGCCGTGGAGGCGCTGCGCGACAACGACGGCGTCTGCCTCGAGTGCGAGAACCCGATCGAGGTCGAGGACTGGGACGAGGTCGTCGAGTCCTACGACGAGGAGAAAGTCCCCGCCAAGAAGGGAGCCAAGAAGACGGCCGCCGCGGAGACGACGGCGAAAGACGAGGTGAAGACGACGACGAGGACCTCGAGGCCGGGGAGGAGGAGGAGGAGGACGAGCTCGACCTCGAGGAGGACGAGGACGACGACGACGAGGACGAGGAGTTCGACTTCGGCGAGGAGGAGCGCTGAGGCGGGGCTCCGGTGCCAAATCGGCAGAGAGGCGAGGGGCCCCCGACCTCCCCCTGCCGGTTTGACAGCGCAGGGGTGGGCGGCGGGCTGAGGTTCCCCGCTTCGCTCGATAACGTCCACCGCATCAAGGCCTAAGAATCCGGTCCGTCGCGGGAGGCGGAGGGGGAACGTGGCACAGAGTTTGGTCTCCGCAACTCTGGGGAAGGCGTCTCCCTCGCGCCGAACGGAGCGCCTCCCCGCACGACGATGTCCCACGTTCGGGCCGCCTACTACTCGATCCTCGTCGCGGACGACCAGGTGAATGTCCGCGAGGGGATGGCCGAGATCCTGGAGCGCCAGGGGTATCGCGTGCTCCGGGCCGAGGGGGGCGTCGTCGCGCTCGAGATCGCGACCCGGGAGTCGGTCGACTGCTCGATCCTCGACGTCCACATGCCCGACCTCTCGGGCCTGGACGTCGTGCGCAGGCTGCCGGTCTCCCCGCGGGCGATCCCGAGCATCCTCGTGTCGGGCGAGCCCTCGCCCGAGCTCGAGCGGGAGGCCCTCTCCGCAGGGGCGTTCACGTTCCTGCGGAAGCCGGTCTCCCCGCAGACCCTGCGAGCGTGCGTCGCCCGGGCGCTCGCAGGCCTCGAACCCCTGCGCTAGCGCGGGACGGGCCGGAGACCGAAGACCGACGAAGGCGCGGGAGCGATGCCGAAGACCAAGACCGCGACGACGGTGAACATCAAGCCCCTCGGCGACCACGTCCTCGTGCGCCGCCTGGAGGCCGAGGAGAAGACGAAGGGGGGGATCGTCCTCCCCGACACCGCGAAGGAGAAGCCGAAGGAGGGGATCGTCATCGCCGTCGGGCAGGGCCGCACCCTCGACAGCGGCGAGCGCGTCGCCCCGGGCGTCAAGCCCGACCAGCGCGTCATCTTCTCCTCCTACGCCGGCACCGAGGTGAAGTGGGAGGGGGAGGAGTTCCTCCTCATCCGCGAGGAGGACATCCTCGGCGTCGTCGAAGGCTAGAGGTCGAATCCGTCTCACGAGGAGAAGAGCCCCATGACGGTCAAGCGCATCGCGTACGATCAGGAAGCCCGCGAACACATCCGGATGGGGGTGCGCAAGCTCTCCCACGCCGTCAAGGTCACCCTCGGCCCGCGGGGCCGCAACGTGATCCTCGAGAAGTCCTTCGGGTCCCCCACCGTCACGAAGGACGGGGTGACCGTCGCGAAGGAGATCGAGCTCGAGGACGCCTACGAGAACCTCGGGGCGCAGATGGTGAAGGAGGTCGCCTCGAAGACCTCCGACGTCGCCGGGGACGGCACGACGACGGCGACCGTGCTCGCCGAGGCGATCTTCGAGGAGGGGCTGAAGAACGTCACCGCCGGCGCGAACCCGATCGCCCTCAAGCGCGGGATCGAGAAGGCCGTCGAGGCGGTCGTCGCCGAGGTGAAGTCGTCGAGCAAGCCGGTCAAGGGGAAGCAGGAGATCTCCCAGGTCGCCGCGATCGCGGCGAACAACGACCCCGAGATCGGGGCGAAGCTCGCGGAGGCCTTCGAGCGGGTCGGCAAGGACGGCGTGATCACCGTCGAGGAGGGGAAGAGCCTCGAGACGACGGTCGAGTGGGTCGAGGGGATGCAGTTCGACAAGGGCTACCTCTCCCCCCACTTCATCACGAACCTCGAGCGGATGGAGTGCGTCCTCGAGAAGCCCTACATCCTGATCCACGAGAAGAAGATCTCGGCGGTGAAGGACCTGATCCCGATCCTCGAGAAGACCGCCCAGACCGGGCGGCCCCTCCTCGTGATCGCGGAGGAGGTCGAGGGGGAGGCCCTCGCGACCCTCGTCGTGAACCACCTCCGCAAGACCATCCGCGCCTGCGCCGTGAAGGCCCCGGCCTTCGGCGACCGCCGGAAGTCGATGCTCGAGGACATCGCGATCCTGACGGGCGGGCGCGCCCTCTTCGAGGACCTCGGGGTCCAGCTCGAGAACGCGAGCCTCGAGGACCTCGGGTCGGCCGACAAGGTCGTCGTCGACAAGGAGAACACGACGATCGTCCAGGGGCGGGGGAAGGCCGACGCGATCAAGGGGCGCATCGCCCAGATCAAGGCCGAGCTCGACAAGACGACCTCCGACTACGACCGCGAGAAGCTCCAGGAGCGGCTCGCGAAGCGCGCCGGCGGGGTCGCGGAGGTGAACGTCGGGGCGGCGACCGAGGCCGAGATGAAGGAGAAGAAGGCGCGCGTCGAGGACGCGCTCCACGCCACCCGCGCCGCGCTCGAGGAGGGGATCCTCCCCGGCGGCGGGGTCGCGCTCCTGCGCGGCCAGAAGACGATTGACGGCCTCCGGCTCTCCGGCGACGAGGCGGTGGGGGCCGGGATCATCCGCCGCGCCCTCGAGGCCCCGCTCCGGCAGATCGCGGAGAACGCGGGCGTCGACGGGGCGATCGCCGTCGAGCGGGTCCGCGGCGCGAAGAACGCGAACGAGGGGTACAACGCCGCCGCGAACCGCTACGAGGACCTGGTCGCCGCGGGGATCATCGACCCGACGAAGGTCGTCCGCACGGCGCTCCAGAACGCGGCGTCCGTCGCGACCCTCCTCCTCACCACCGACGCGATCGTCTCCGAGGTGAGGGAGGAGAAGTCGGCCGGACCGCCCGCCCCGGAGTTCTGAGCCCCGCCTACCGCTCCGCCCCGCGCCGCCTCACGGGTCCGACGGCGACCAGCGTGAGGGCGTCGGGGCGCAGGTGGCGGCGCGCCGCCGCCGCGACGTCGCGCTCGCGGACCCGCTCGAGGCGGGCCGGATAGCGCTCGAGGAAGTCCTCCCCGAGGCGGAGGCGCTCGCGCTGGAGGAGGAAGAGCGCCCGCACGGCGTTGCGCTCGAGGCCGAGGACGTGGGAGCCGAGGAGGTAGTCCTTCGCGGTGCGCAGCTCGCCGGCCGTCGGGGGCTCCCGCAGGAGGCGGCGGAACTCGCGCCGGATCTCTCCGATCGCCGCCCGGAACGCCTCGGGGCCGGTCCCGATCGAGGCGCTGAACAGGCCGCGCTCCTTCCCCGCCGTCGAGACGAGATCGGCGTGGACCGAGTAAGCGAGCCCGAGCTCGTCCCGCAGGCGTCGGGAAAGCCGGTCGGTGAACCCGGCGCCGCCTCCGAGGACCTGGTCGAGGAGGAGGAGGGCGTCGTAGTCGGGGTCGTCGCGCCGCACGCCGAGGTGACCGAGGACGGCCTGGACCTGGGCGCGGGGCTCCGGGATCAGGATCTCCCGGCCCCGGCGCGGGGGGGCGGGCTCCGGCGTGACGGGGAGAGGCGCCGGATCGGCCTTCCAGCGGCCGAGCGTCCTCCGGGCCCGGTGGAGGACCTCGGCGACCTCGACGTCCCCCGAGACCGCGACGATCGTCCGCTCCGGCGCGAACCACCTCCGGTGGAACGCGACGAGGTCTCCGCGGCGCAGGCGCGCCACGCTCGCCGGCGTCCCCTTCGTCGGCCGCCGGAACGGATGTCTCCCGTAGACCTCCGCCCGCAGCCTCTGGTGCGCCCGGGCGCCCGGATCGTCCCGCTCCCCGCGCAGCTCGGCGAGGAGGAGGTCCCTCCGCCTGCGGAAGGCCGCCTCCGGGTAGGTCGGGCGGGCGAGGAGATCGGCGAGGAGGTCGAAGGCGAGGGGGAGGTGGGCCGCCGGGACGGCGAGGCTCGTCCCGCCGGCGCCCGTATCGAGGAATCCGCCGACCGATTCCACCGAGTCGGCGATCTCCCGTCCGGACCGCCCGCGCGTCCCCTCCTCGAGGAGGGCTCCCGCCAGGTGAGCGAGCCCAGCCGGTTCCCCTTCCTCGCAGAGGAGCCCGGCCTCGACGAAGGCGGCCACGGTCGCCGTCGGAGCCGCGGGGTTCCTGGAGACGAGGAGCACGAGCCCGTTGTCGAGGAGGAACCTCCGGTCCGCGAGTCGCACGATCGGCGCCGCCCCTCGTCGCGGGAGGAGACGCCGGTGAGGACGCCGTCCGCGTC
>CBRGOK010000148.1:0-7928 GCA_967798035.1 uncultured bacterium | reverse complement strand
GCGCGGCGAGGGGCGCCATCACCGCCGTCCCCCCCCCGATCGATCGGCGAAGGAGAATCCTAGGGGAAGGCGGAGGAGAGCGCCCCGCGACCGGCGTTCCTCTCGCGCGCGGCCCCGTCGAGCTCGCCTCCCCCCTCCTCCGACTCCGGCCCCAGGGCGCGCAGGATCCGTTCCGCATCCCGCTCGCGCTCGACGCGTCGCCGGAAGTCGGACTCCCCCCTCGCGGCCGCGGTCGCGGCGTTGATCAGCCCCCAGGCCGTGCGGTCCCCCGCGGCCTCGAACGCCGCGAGGATCTCCGCGGCCTCGCCCGCGACCCGCGCGCGGACGAGGAGCGCTGCGGGGCTGGGAACGGGGGTCCGCGCAGCGCGACGGAGTCTCCCGACGGTCCCCTCGAGGGCCGGCTTCCCGAAGCACGCCTCGACCGCCTCTGCGACGTCCCCCGCTCCCGCGAGCGCGTCGCTCTCCTCCCCCACGAAGACCACGGCGCCGTTCGCGCAGGCCTTGCGGTAGATCCGCGGCAGGACCCGGAGCCCGTCGCCGTCGCGGATCGCGACGAAGCCCGCGCTCACCGAGTCGCCGGTCCGGACGGCGCGCGCGAGCCCGCCGTCGCAGGCCGAGATCGCGACGAACCCGTCCCCGTCCCGCACCCACTCGCAGCGCAGCAGCGCGAGGCGCGGGCTGCGGCGGTGCCGCGCCTCGAGGACCTCGGCGGTCCGCTCGACCCACGCGCGGTCGGGCGATTCCGCGGGGAGGGCCTCGAGCAGGTCCGGCCACTCGGATCCCGGAACCGCGCGGCCCTTCCGCAGGGCGGAGACGACGGATCGGACGAACTCCGTCAGGTCCTCCCAGGTCTCCCGTCCTCGACGCGTCTCCCCGGAACGGCCCCGGGGGATCGGGACATCGAGCAGGGAAGGGAGATCCAGGGCGAGGCTGGGGAGCGGGATCGAGCCGAGGCGATACAACACGTGAGACCTCCCGCGCCCTCGACCGGCTCCAGGAGTCGGGAGAGCGCTCGGGTGGATGCGAAGGTTTCCATTAGTCCAGGTCGGCGCCGATGCCAGCCCTCCCCTCCCCCCGATCGCCGATTCGCCCGGATCGGAACTCCCGGCCGGGCGGCGGGTTTCGTCCCCGCGATTCCGGCACAATGGACCCCGCCGACCGGGGAGGCGCGGCCGCGAGGAATCCTTCGATGAACCGACCGGCGATCCGCCAGGTGCGCCGAGCGATCCTGCTCGCCGCCTCACCCTTCGTCCTCTCCGCCGCGGGCGTCGCGCAGACCTGCCCGGTCCCCGTCACTCTCGGGACCGTCACCGTCCTTCCGGGCCCCTGCCCTTCGGGGCCGGGCCCGCTCCCGAACACGACCTGCTATCTCGTCGAGGTCGCCTGCCCCGGCCTCGATCCGATCGTGGCCCAGGTGCGGGTGACGGAGCCGCCCGCGGCGGCGCTCCACCGGGGGACGGTCGTCTTCGGGACGGGAGGCGGCGGGAGCGGTTTCTACTCGGCCACGTCCGGCGGGCTTCCCCTCCTACAGTCGGTGAACGGCCTCGGCTACCGGGTCGTCGAGCGCGCCTGGGCCGCCCAGAACGGCTGGTTCGGCGGCGGCCTCGGCGGGCTTCGCGCGAAGTCCTGCCGGTACGCCACCCTCCTTACCTGGATCCACGACTCCTTCCACGCCGGCGGCGCCTTCTGCGCGACGGGCAACTCCGGGGGCTCCGCCGAGATCGGGTACGCGCTCACGACCTGGGGCCGGGGCGACATCCTCGACCTCGCCGTGCCGACTTCGGGTCCGCCCCTGGGTCGCCTGGACTACACCTGCCCGTTCCCCCCCACCCCGGAGTGGGCCGCCCTCTGTCCCTCGATCGTCCCGCCCGGGTCGATGCAGTGCGTGCCCGCCTGCTCGTTCGCCCCGGTCCCGAACGGCAACGCCGTCTGCCTGACGTGCACGGGAAACCCGACCCTCGCCGACCTGAGGGCCGAGAGCGTCTATCACCTGGACGCGGCGCTCGCCTACCCCGCCACCCGGACCCACTGGATCTTCGGGGCGCTCGACTGCGGCGTCTCGGTGCCGGCCGGCCTCGCCTGGGCGAGCGCCGTGACCAGCGAGAAGGTGCTCGAGTTCGTCCCCGACACGCCGCACGCGATCTTCTCGACGCCGGGAGGGCGCGAGGCGGTGCGCCGCGCGATCGCGACGCTCCCTCGGATCCTCGCGAGCGGGACTCCCTCGCCCGGGGGAACTCTCCTCATGAACGCCTTCGGCCCCCCCGGCGAGATCGCCCTCCTCTTCCTCGGCGTCACCCCGGCGTCTTTCCCGCTCCCTGGCCTCTTCGGCACCGTCGGGATCGCCGACCCGGTCTTCGTCGGTCCCGGGACGATCGGGGCGAACGAGACCTTCGTCTGGACCTTCCCGCTCGACCCCTCGCTCTCCTGCTGCATCGGGGCGACCGTCCGCTTCCAGGCGCTCCTCCTCCCGAACCTCACGAACGTCGAGGTCGTCACCCTCCTTCCGTGAGGGGAGGCTTCTAGGCTCCGGATCGTGGACGTCGCCCTCGTCACCTGGTCGGGACTCCCCGACCTCGACCCCGACGACCGGCCGATCGCCGCGGCGCTCTCCCGCCGCGGGCTCGAGGTCGGCGCGGTCGCGTGGGACGACCCGGCTTTCGACTGGGGGCGCGCGCGGGTCGCCTGGCTCCGCTCGACCTGGGACTACCACCTCCGGCTCGAGGAGTTCCTTGCCTGGGCCGGACACGTCTCGAACGAGACGACCCTCCTCAATCCCCTGGAGGTCGTCCAGTGGAATGTCCACAAGGGCTACCTCGCCGAGCTCCTCGCGAAGGGCCTCCCCGTCGTGCCGACGGCGTTCGTCCGGGCCGGGACGAGGGCCAACCTCCGCGCGATCCTCGAGGATCGGGGCTGGGGCGAGGCGGTCCTCAAGCCCGCCGTCTCCGCCGATTCATGGGAGACGACGCGCGTGGACCGCCGGAGCCTCGCGGCCGGTCAGTCTCACCTCGACCGGCTCTCCCCCGCGCGCGACATGATGGTGCAGCCCTACCTCGCCTCGGTCGCGACCTCGGGCGAGCGTTGCCTCACCATCATCGAGGGGGAGATCTCCCACGCCGTGCGGAAGAACTCCCTCTTCCTCGGGGGGCGCCACGCGGGTCCCGAGGGGGTAGCCGTCCCCATCGAGCCGGACGAGGCGGACGCCGCCCGGCGCATCGTCGCCGGCGCCGGGGCGGAGGACCTCCTGTACGCCCGCGTCGACCTGATGCGCGACGCCTCCGGCCGGCCGCTCCTCTCGGAGATCGAGCTGGTCGAGCCGACGCTCTTCGTGCGCGAGCAGCCGCGCGCGCTGGAGCGTCTCGCGGACGCCGTGGCGGAGCGCGTGGCCCGGGCGACCTGATCCTCAGGGCGCGCGGTTCGGCGAACCGAGCGACCCCTCGGGCACGACGTTTGTGGTTCCGCGCAGAGTCGACCGGTCGAAGAGCGCGATCGCCCCCGAAGCGGCCAGGAGCACGACCACGCCGGCGATTGCCATCGTCGCCCCGTTCGCCGCATCCCGAGGCTGGAAGAGATGGGGTAGCCAGATCGCCGCGTTGACGCCGCCGTGCAGGACCGCGGCCGCGAGGACGGTCCCCGAGCGGACCCGGATCCAGGAGAAGAGTGGCGAGAGGAGGACCGTGAACGCGACCTGGGCGAGCAGACCCGCGATCGGCTCGGCCACCAGAACGGCGCGGGAACCCAGGAGGATCTGAGGCGCGTGCCAGAGACCCCAGACGATCCCGATCAGGAGGGAGGCCCTCCAGAACCCGAGCGGCAGAAGTTCGCGGAGGAGGTAGCCCCTCCATCCGATCTCCTCCCCCAACGCCAAGAGGGCCGCGAGGCTCGGACCCACCCAGAGCGACTTTCCGATCTGGTCCCGGACCGAGACGCGGATCGTCATGACGACGGGACGGGCCTCCAAGTTCCCCCCCATGCCGTCCGGGGACGTGGGGCGAGTCCGGAGGAGTCTCTCGAGCTCCTCTCCCTTTGCGGCCCGGACCTTCGCCATCCCTTCGGGCGTCCAGACCTCCCATTCCTCTTCGTTGGAGTGGGCGTCAGGCTGGTACCACGTCCAGCTGCTTCGTTCGACCGTCGGGCTGAACCGGGCCCCCGGTGACAGGAGGCCGAGACCGAGGGTGGCGAGCGCGACGGCGAACGGGAGCAGCCAGGCCACCGCGAACCAGGGAGCCGATCGGACTCCCAGTCCGCCGAACCGGGGGAGCAGCGGGGCTCCCTGAATGCACCGCACGACCAGGGCGGCGAGCGCCGGGGAGTAGGCCGCGAGGAGGAAGGGCACCGTCGACCAGGGGCCGGAGCGAAGGTCGGACAGCCCGACGAGCCACGGGATCCCGAAGGAGACCCCGACGAACAGGAGGATTCGGACGATCCGGCCCAGTCGCGTCCCCCGGCGGTTCCTCGCGCCGGGGATGGTAGCCGGTCCGGCCGGGGCTACCCGCCGAGGATGATCTTCGCCCCCTCGGTCAGCTCCACGCAGGCGGAGGGGCCGACGAGGACCGCGGTCGCCGCCTGCGCCCAGACGTAGGCGCCGATCTGGGCCGGATCGAGCGGGATCGGCAGGGACCAGAGGGCGCAGTTCTCGCACCCCGGGCCGGCAGCGGCGGACGTCGGCAGGAGGATGATCCCGGCCGGCGCCCAGAAGGTCCCCCTCGGCGTCAGGGCTCCGCCGCAGGCGACCGGAGTGCCAAGGCCCGGCAGCGGCGGACCGAAGAAGATGTTGAGCAGGGCGACCCCGGCCTGGCCTCCGACCATCTCGAGCCCGAAGGCGTTGCCGATGCGCGGGGGAACGCCGTTCGTCTTCAGCTCGGGGAGGCAGGCTCCCGGAGCGGGGCAACTCGTGTTCGCGTCCCCGAAGTAGCGCACGATCCCCGAGTCGCACGGGTCGATCACCCACTTCATCCCGGCAGGAGGCCCGGTGAGCGACGGGGAGCCCAAGACCGACGCTCCGACCGATCCGTCGTGGTTCTCGATCCCGATCGTCGCCGTGAACCCTCCGGCGACGAAGGCGGCGTGGTCGTAGTGGTACTCGATCCGGTCGTTCCCCTCTCCGGGGACGACGACGTCGTACGGGCAGGGAGGCGTGGTCGAGCCGAGGGAGCCCGCGGATCCCTCGTGGATCTTGACCTGGAAGGAGAGGTTTCCGCCCCCGCCGACGCAGTCCCCGCTCCCTCCCGCGAGCGGCCCCATCGAGTGCCACTCGAAGGTCACGACCCGGCAGCCGGGGACGCCGTCGACGCGGTAGAACATGCCGCTCGTCCCTCCGGGCGCCGCGACCCCCTCGAGGCTGTCCCAGAACGGAGCGAGCGTCGCCTCGGGAAGGGCCGCGTTCGGGAGGGCCGTGTTCGCCGTCACGCTCGCGAAGGTCCCCCCGCCGAGCGTCAGGTACCCGTTCGAGTCCATCTGCGCATGCCGCATCGCCCGGCCGGCGAGGTTCACCTTCCAGGGGAGCGCGATCTGCGCGCCGACGGTCCGCGACGAGGGTTCGTTGTCGTAGCAGGGAGTCCCGGCGCAGGCCGGCGGGATCGCCACCGTGCCCGGGAGGCCCTCGATGTGGCAGAAGGGCTCCTGCGCGACGAGCGTCGCCGTGAAGGGCTGGTTCTGCTCCGTCCCGATGAAGGGGGTGGAGACGAGGCGGATGTCGCACGGGGGGAAGGCGGAGTTCGCTGCGCCGCGGTCCGTGGCGTCGACGCCGATGTTTCCCGCGGGCGTGAGCGCCGCGTTGTCGGTCCCGATCGTCGCGGACACGGCGAAGGTCGAGGTCCCGGTCGTCGTGACGGAGCAGGGGGCCATGACCGGAGGCGGGCTCGAACGGTCGTACCGGTACTCGATCACGTTCGGCGTCGCGGAGGAGGCCGACCAGAGGACGGCCTGGTAGGAGATCGAGCCGGCGCCGGTCCCGAGCCCCGTCCAGCTCGCCAGGTTCGTCCACTGGACGACGAGGGAGCCCGGTCCGTAGAAGCCGAAGTTGTAGGCGACGGCGGGCGCCGGGACGGGCGTCGGGACCGGGAAGATCTGGTCGTCGTGCCAGGGCATGATCGCGCTGTTCGGCATCCCCTCGTCGCCGGGATGGAGGTTGTTGAACGCGGTGCTCGCGGCCCCGAAGTTCGCGAAGCCGTTCGTGCACACGGCGAGGGGCCCCACCGCCGGGGCGCAGTAGAACGAGAAGGCGAAACCCGGCGCGAAGGGGACGGGGAGGGTCGCGTCGTCGGCCCCCACCCCGAAGGGGAGGACGACCGTGCCGGCCGCCCCGAGGATCGTCGCGTAGCCGTTCGGGATCGGCTCGACCCGGTACGAGCAGGGGACGGGCGTGCCCGGCAGGCACGGGGTGTCCTGCGCGAGGAGGGCGGGGATCGGCAGGAGCAGCGCTCCCGCCCCGACGAGGACGAAGGCCTTCATCAGTGTCCTCGGTTCCGGGCCCCGGGAGGATGGCCGTCGGCGCGGCGCGGGCGACTCCCATTCTCGCTCGCGTCGTCGCGCGACGGACCGCACACCCACGACGGAGGGTGGAGGATAGCGGAGGCACCAGGAGGCGCATAGCCCGCGAGGGTCGGAACCGTCCCGGTCCGGCGCTCCACGGCCTCCGGGGCGGGTGAGCGCCGCCTCCTCAGAAGCCGAGGGGGGATCCGCGGGGATCCCCCCTCCGCATCGATCGAGACGAGACCGATCTAGGCGCCGATGATGATCTTCGCCCCCTCGGTGAGCTCCACGCAGAAGGCCGGGCCCACGAGGACCACGTTCGCCGACTGCGCCCACACGTAGGTGCCGACCAGCACCGCCATCGCCGGGATCGGCAGGCCCCACATCGCGCAGTTCTGGCAGGGGGGGCCGGGAGCGGCGGACGTCGGCGCCAGGAGCAACCCGAGCGGCGCCCAGAAGGTCCCGAACGGCGAGGGGAGACCCCCGCAGGGGACCGGAGTGCGGAGCCCCGGGAGGGGCGGGCCGAAGAAGAGGTTGAGCAGCGCGAATCCCGGGCCGCCTCCGACCATCTCGAGCCCGAAGGGATTGCCGATGCGCGGAGGAACCGCGTTCGACTTGAGCTCGGGGAGGCAGGCTCCCGGCACGGGGCAGGTCGAGTTCGCGTCGCCGTAGTAACGCACGACGCCCGAGTCGCACTGGTCGATGACGGACTTCAGCCCGGCGGGCGGTCCGAGGAGCGCCGGGGAGCCCGCGCCCGAGGCCCCGAGCGCCCCGTCGTGGTTGTCGAACCCGATCGTCGCGGTGAACCCGCCGGGGACGAACGCGCCGTGGTCGTAGTGGTACTCGATCCGGTCGTTCCCCACTCCGGGGACGACGACGTCGTACGGGCAGGGAGACGTGCTCGAGGCGAGGAACCCCGCGGAGCCCTCGAAGATCTTGACCTGGAAGGAGATCATCCCGCCCCCGCCGACGCAGTCCCCGCCGGCTCCGAGGTTGGGCCCCATCGTGTGCCACTCGAAGGTCATGACCCGGCAGCCGGGGACGCCGTCGACCCGGTAGAACATGCCGCTCGGACCGAGCGGCGTCGCGATCCCCTCGAGGTTGTCCCAGAACGGAGCGAGGGTGGCCTCGGGGAGCGCCGCGGTGGGGAGGATCACGTTCCCTGTCACGCTCGCGAACGTCCCTCCCCCGAGCGTCATGTAGCCATTCGAATCCATCTGCGCGTGCTTCATGAGCCGGCCGGCGAGGTTCACCTTCCACGGGAGGGCGATCTGCGACCCGACGGTCCGCGCCGAGGGCTCGTTGTCGTAGCAGGGGGTCCCGGCGCAGGCGGGAGGGATGGCCACCGTCCCCAGGAGGCCCTCGATGTGGCAGAAGGGTTCCTGGGGCATGAGCACCGGCGTGAAGAGGTGGTTCCCCTCGGTGCCGCTGAAGGCGGTGGGCGCGAGACGGATGTC
>CBRGOK010000147.1:0-7947 GCA_967798035.1 uncultured bacterium | reverse complement strand
GGGGGCTCCCCCGCGGGCGGGGCCGGCGCGCGGGAGGGGGCGGGGACGGCGGAGGGCCGGTCCGCCGCGGGGCCGGGGGGACAGGAGGGGGACGAGGAGGAGGGGGGAGGAGTGGGCACCTCCCTCGGCGGCGCGATCAACGTCAACACGGCCCCGCGCGCCGTCCTCGTCTCCCTCCTCCCCTCCTCGGAGATCCCCGCGGAGACGGTCGAGGCGATCCTCCGCTACCGCAACGAGCGGCTCGAGACGGAGGAGACGGAGGAGCCGACCACGGAGGAGGAGCTCGGGCTCGAGGAGGAGGAGCCGCCGCGGAAGTACTTCACGACCCTCGACGAGATGGACCAGATCCCGGAGTTCGGGAACCTCTATCCCGAGATCAAGCAGCGGTTCAAGCTCCTCCTCACGACGCAGAGCGAGGTCTTCACGATCTGGCTCACGGCCCGGATCCCGCCGCCGGAGTCGGAGCGGGAGGTCGAGTCCCTCCCGGAGCCCGGGTGGGAGGAGGATCGGGCGGGGATCACCCGGCGCGTCCGGGCGGTCGTCCTGCGACGCTCGGGGGACCAGGGGACCGACATCCTTCCGCTCCTGCGCTGGGAGCTGCGAGGCGACCGCCGCTATCCGATCCCCGACTTCCCGGAGGAGGAGCTCGAGCGGATCCGGCGCTGAAAGGAGGGGAGGTCCTGGACGGGAGGCCTGGACGGGAGGGTGGATCCCCCCGAAGAATCGGGGGCCGTCCTCCCCGGCCGGACGATCGGACGAATCGATGAAACCCCTTCCCCTCGGACTCTCGCTCCTCCTCCTCCTCGGCGCCGGGTCGGGCGACCGTCCCGACGCGTCGATCCTCCCCGGGCGATTCCTCGAGCATGTCCGGTGGCTCGCCGCCGACGAGCTCGAGGGACGGGCCACCGGCTCGAAGGGGCAGAAGGAGGCGGCCGAGCGGATCGCGGCGGCGTTCCGGAAGGCCGGGCTCGAGCCGGTGGGGGAGAAGGGGGGCTACCTGCAGCCCTTCGCGGTCGAGACCCGGCCGCGCCTCGTCCCGGCTCCCGGCTGCGTCGCGGTCCTGCGGGCGGAGGGACGGGAGGCGAGGTTCGAGCCTCCGGTCGGTCTCTCGCCGCTCCCCCCCACGGCGAACGGCGACGTCGAGGCGGGGCTCGTCTTCGTCGGGTACGCGATCGCGGACGCGGAGCTCGGGTACGACGACTTCGCGGGGGTGGACTGCAAGGGGATGGTGGCCCTCGCCCTGCGCCACACGCCGCAGGAGACGAACCGGGAGTCGAAGTTCGAGCCCGCACGCACCCGCGTCGGGTCCTTCGCCGCGAAGGTCCGCGCGGCGGCGGCGGCCGGAGCGGTCGCTCTCCTGATGGTCCACGATCCCCTCAACCATCCGGAGGACGCGAGACCCAGGCCCGCCGCGGAAGCGGGCGAGCCCGGGCCGATCCCGGTCGCGCAGCTCTCCCGCCGCCCCCTCCTCGAGTTTCTCGAGGGGCGCGGGCTCGATCTCCTCGAGGAGCAGAAGCGGATCGACGAGGATCTCGCCCCCCGCTCGCGGGCGATCGAGGGGGTGAGCGCCGGGGTCAAGGTCGAGGTCCGTCGCGAGGGGGGGACGAGCCTCCCGACGGAGAATGTCGCGGGGCTCCTCCGGGGAGGGGACGCGACCCTCTCGAAGGAGGTCGTCATCCTCGGCGCCCACTACGACCACGTCGGGCGCGGGGGCGCGCGGGCCGACGGGGAGATCCACAACGGCGCCGACGACAACGCCTCGGGGACGGCCGGCCTGCTGTGCGTCGCCGAGGCCCTCTCCGGGGCCCCGCGGCCCAGGCGCTCGGTCCTCTTCCTCGCCTTCTCGGGGGAGGAGATCGGACTGCGGGGCTCGCGGCACTACTGCGAGAAGCCGCTCCTCCCCCTCGCGGACACGGTCGCGATGGTGAACCTCGACATGATCGGCCGGCTGCGCGAGGAGGGGTGCGAGGTCGGGGGGGTCGGGACGGCGAAGGGCCTCGAGGAGACGATCGCGGCGGAGAACGAGGGGCTCGGCCTGCAGCTCAACTTCACGCCGGGAGTCCCCGCGGACTCCGACCACTTCCCGTTCCACGAGAAGCGCACGCCGGTCGCCTTCTTCTTCACCGGCTTCCACCCCGACTACCACCGTCCCGGGGACGACTGGGACAAGATCAACGCGGAGGGAGGAGCCCTCGTCGCGCGGCTCGCCTGCCGCACGGTCCTCGCCCTCGCGAACGCGGAGGCGCGACTCGTCTATGCCGATCCGCCCCGGCCCCAGCCGCGGAGGGAGAGGGAGCGGCAGTGGCGGACGGGAGGACCGGGACAGGCGACGCTCGGCGCGACGGTGGAGGAGGGGGAGGAGGGGCTCAGGATCGTCGAGGTGGAGCCGGGAGGGCCCGCGGCGGCCGCCGGGGTCCGTTCGGGGGACCTCCTCCTCGCCGTCGACGGCGCGCCCGCCCGGACGATCGAGGCCCTGCAAGGGGCCCTCGGGAAGAAGCGGCCGGGCGAGGAGGCCTCGATCACGGTCGGGCGGGGCGAGGAGGTCGTCCTCCGCGTCCGCCTCGGGGAGCGGAAGGAATGAGCGGGGCGGGGCGCGCCCGCGCCTCGACCCTCCTCCCCCCGATCCTCCTCGCCGCGGGCTGCACGTACGCGCCGACGCGACTCGTCGTCCGCCCGGCCTCCCGGGCGGCCCTCGACCGCGCCGTCGCCAGCGCGCTCGCCGTGGAGTTCCCGGGCCTCGAGCTGCGCGACGCCGAGTCGGGGAGGTTCGTCTCGAAGGCGCGGCCCGATCCCGCCGACCCGCGCGCGCGATGGAAGGGGTTCGTCCGGGTGCTACCGGGCCGCCCGGACGCCCCGGTCGCCCTCGAGGTGTCCGTCGCCCGGGAGAGGATCGACGGCGTGGCGTCGGGCCGCCCCTCCTGGCGCGTCGTCGGGGCGGACCGGGACCGGGAGAAGCGCCTCGCCGCCGAGATCGAGCGGGCTCTCGCCCGGCTCTCGACCGGGGCTCCCTGAGGGAAGTCCTCCCGCGGCGCGCCGCCGGCTTCCGCGCTCGAGGGCGGCGACCCGCGCGGCGGTCTCCCGGAGGCCCCACCCGACGGGGAGACAGTGGAGGACACTCGCCAGGCGCCGGGCCCAGCGCCGGGATCTCGCCGAGAGGCGCGGGAGCCCGCCTTCGAGCTCGGTCAGCCGGGTGCGGAGGACGGTCCCCGCCTCCTCGCGGAAGGAGCCGCCGAGGAGGGAGAGGAGGATCTCGGCGAGGAGCGGCGGGAGGTCGCGCCGCCGCACCCCGGCCGCGCGCGCGAGGGGACCGATCCCGCGACCGCCGGGTCGCGCGGCGAGGAGGGTCCCGACCAGGTCGCGCGCAGGCGGGGAGAGCCGCGCGAGTCTCTCCTCCCATTCGGCCTCGTGGATCCTCCCCTCCTCCCGCGCGGGGGCGTGCGCCGCGTCCTCGAGGGGGATCCTCCGCCGCGCGATCCACCGCTCGCGCTCGATCAGCCGCCAGCAGGCGTGGCCGAGCGCGCGGCGGACGCGCGCCCGCGCCTCGCGCGCGTCGGCGGGAGGGGGAGGACCCTGGAGGAGGGCGAGCGCCGCGGCCTGCCGGATCTCCTCGGCCCACTCCGGGCGAAGGAAGGACTCGGGCAGGCGCCGGCGCCGAAGGGAGGCGCGGAGGAGAGCGGGGAAGGTGGGGCCGAGGAGAGGCTCGAGGGCTCGGTGCATGGCGTGGGGCTCCAGCGTCCGGGACCGCTCGCCGGGGCAACGGCGGTTCCGCTGGAGCGGGCCGCCGCGTCGCTCCGCAACCTGCGGCCCGGCGCGGCTTTCCCCCTCGGTCCCCGCAGGGCGGTCCGCAGCGCGATTCCCGAATCCCCTCTCCTCCTCGCCGCGCCGCCTCCCTGCCTTCGGGAGCGCAGGAGCGCCCCTTGCTCCCCCCCTCTTCGATCCCGAGAATCGCCCCTCCTCGAATGGGCATGAGGCGACGCGTTTTCCCCCCCGCATGAGCGCGGTCTGCGTCGTCGGCGTCCAGTGGGGCGACGAGGGGAAGGGGAAGGTGATCGACGTCCTCGCGAAGGGGGTCGACTTCGTCGTCCGCTACCAGGGGGGGAACAACGCCGGCCACACGGTCGTCGTCGGCGGGGAGACCTTCGTCCTCCACCTCGTCCCCTCGGGGGTCCTCCGCCCCGGCACCGTCAACGTGATCGGCAACGGCGTTGTCGTCGACCCGGTCCAGCTCTTCCGGGAGATCGACGGGCTCGAGCGCCGCGGCGTGCGCGTCGCGGAGTGCCTGCGGGTGAGCGCCCGCGCGCACCTGATCCTCCCGTACCACCGGACCCTCGACGCGGGGGCGGAGCGCTGGAAGGGGGCGGGCCGGATCGGCACGACCGGCCGGGGGATCGGCCCCGCCTACGCCGACAAGGCGGCCCGGACCGGGCTGCGCGTGGCGGACCTCCTCGACCGGGAGCGCTTCGCGACGCGCCTGCGGGCGGCGCTCGCCGAGAAGAACGAGGTCCTCGCCAAGGTCTACGGGGAGCCGCCCCTCTCCTTCGAGTCGACCTTCGAGACCTATGCCGGCCTCGCGGAGAAGATGGTCCCCTTCGTCTGCGACGCGGGGGAGCTCCTGCGGCGGGCGCACCGCGAGGGGAAGCGGATCCTCTTCGAGGGGGCGCAGGGGACGATGCTCGACCTCGACGCGGGGACCTACCCCTACGTCACCTCCTCCTCGACCGGGTGCTGGGGGGTCGCGGGGGGGACCGGCTTCCCCCCGCGCCAGATCGACGAGGTGATCGGGATCGCGAAGGCCTACTGCACCCGCGTCGGGGAAGGCCCCTTCCCGAGCGAGCTCCCCGGGGACCTCGGGGACCTCCTGCGGGAGAGGGGGAAGGAGTACGGCGCGACGACGGGCCGGCCCCGCCGGTGCGGGTGGTTCGACCTCCTCGCGGCGCGCTACGCGATCGAGCTGAACGGGGTCGACCACCTCGCCGTCACGAATCTCGACGTGCTCTCCGGCTTCGACCCGATCCGGGTCGCCGTCGGATACCGGTGCGGGGGGCGCGTCCTCGAGTCCTTCCCCGCGGATCGCGCCGACCTCGAGGGGTGCGCGCCGGTCTTCCGCGACTTCCGCGGGTTCCGGGAGGAGATCACGGCCGTCACGGCCTACGACCGGCTGCCGCAGGAGGCGCGGACCTACGTCGAGTTCCTCGAGGGGGCGCTCGGCGTGCCGATCCCGGTCGTCTCCGTCGGGCCCGGTCGCGAGCAGGTGATCCGCCGGGACCCGGGGAAGGGGGGGCGTTGACCTCGGCGAACGGGCTCCCCCGCCACATCGCCATCATCATGGACGGCAACGGCCGGTGGGCGCGCCGCCGCCGGCTGCGCCGCGTCTTCGGCCACCGCGCGGGGATCCGCGCCGTGCGGGAGGTCGTCACGGAGTGCGCGCGCCTCGGGGTCGAGTCCCTGACGCTCTACGCCTTCTCCGTCGAGAACTGGCGCCGGCCCAGGGCCGAGGTCGTCTACCTGATGGGACTGCTGCGGAGGTTCCTCGTCGGGGAGCGCGAGGAGATCGCCCGCAACCGGATCCGGCTCACCTCGATCGGGCGGATCGAGGACCTCCCGGAGGAGGTCCGCCGGGAGCTGCGCCGCTCGGAGGAGCTGTCGGCCGGGAACGAGGGGATGCGCCTGTGCCTCGCCCTCTCCTACGGCGGGCGGGCCGAGCTCGCCGACGCGGTCCGCCGCATCGCCGCGAAGGCGGCGCGGGGGGAGATCGACCCCGGGGAGGTGTCGGAGGAGTGCCTGCGCGCCCACCTCTACGATCCGACCCTCCCGGATCCCGACCTCCTCATCCGGACCGCCGGGGAGATGCGCGTGTCGAACTTCCTCCTCTGGCAGATCTCCTACACGGAGTTCTACGTGACGCCCACCTGCTGGCCCGACTTCGGGAAGGAGGGGCTAAGGGAGGCGATCGAGGAGTACCGGAGGCGCGAGCGGAGGTTCGGGGGCCTGACCCCCCTGGCGAGGGCTCCCGGGGATCCCCCGGTCGCGGACCGGGCCGCGGCGAGGTGAGCGGCCCGCGCGACCCCGCGCGCGGGTCGGTCCTCCGCACGCGCCTGCGCTACGGCTCCCTCCTGGTCGGGACCTGCCTCGGCGTGATCCTCCTCGACTGGAGGTGGCTCCCCGTCTGGCCGATCTCCCTCGTCCTGGCGGGGCTCGCCCTCGCCGCGCAGGCCGAGCTCTACGGGATGTTCCGCCGGGCGGGCCTGCCGGTCGCGTCGCGGTTCGGGCTGGGGTGCGGGGCCTACTTCCTCGCGACGCGGTTCCTACCGATGTTCCTCGGGCCGGAGCACGGCCTCGCCGTCTACGACGGGGGGGCGCACCTCGCCGTCGTCGTCGTCGCCGTCCTCGTGCGCGGCGTCCTGCGCCGCCGGACCGAGGCGGCGCACGTCGAGGTCGCGACGACCCTCCTCGGCGTCGTGGCGGTCCCCTTCCTCCTCGGCTACCTGATCGAGCTCCGCGTCTTCTCCGCGGACCCCTGGCTGGCGGTCTTCTGCGCCGGGTGCGCCAAGGCGTGCGACTCCTTCGCCTACTTCGGAGGGATCGCGCTCGGGCGCTCGCGCCTGATCCCCGAGATCAGCCCCAAGAAGACCTGGGAGGGGGCGGTCAGCGGACTCGCCGGGACCGGGGCCCTCGCCTTCCTCCTCGGCTTGACCGGAAACGCGGGGGGGCTCCTTCCCTCCGAGGCGCTCGGCGCGGGGCTCCTCATCGCCGTCGCCTCGCAGTTCGCCGACCTCGCCGAGTCCCTCCTCAAGCGGGGCTGCGGCGTCAAGGACTCCGGCGCCGCCATCCCCGTGCTGGGCGGGGCCTTCGACCTCGTCGACAGCCTCCTCTTCGCCGCCCCCGCCCTGCGCCTCTACGCTTCGGCCCTCGGCCGGATCTGAACCGTGAAGGAACGAACCCCCGACGCCGACGCCGAGGACCGTCTCGCCCTCCGCTCCATCGAGGAGGAGCGCCTCCTCCTCGGCCCCTACGACCGCACGGCCCGGCTCGTCCGCGACCGCTTCGAGGTCTCCCTCGTCTCGCGGAGCGGGGGGCTGCGGCTCGTCGGAGAGCGGGAGGCCGTCCGCGAGGTCCGGGCCGTCCTCGAGGAGATCCTGCGGCAGTTTCGCCGCGGTCACGAGGTCGACCGCGAGACGATCGAGGGGATGCTCTCGGGCAAGGGCGAGGGGGAGAAGAGTCGCGGCGGCCCGTCCGAGGAACGGGTCCGCGCCCGCACCCCCGGCCAGCGCCGCTACATGGAGGCGATCCGGACCCACCCGATCACCTTCTCCGTGGGCCCCGCGGGGACGGGGAAGACCTTCCTCGCCGTCGCCATGGCGGCCGAGGCGCTGCGGAAGGGGGAGTTCCGCAAGATCGTGCTGGCGCGGCCGGCGGTCGAGGCGGGCGAACGCCTCGGCTTCCTCCCGGGCGGCTACCAGGAGAAGGTGAACCCGTACCTGATCCCGCTCTACGACGCCCTCGGCGACCTCCTCGAGCCCGACCGCCTCCGGCGCTTCCTCGACCAGGACGTGGTCGAGGTCGTCCCCCTCGCCTACATGCGCGGGCGGACCCTGAACCACTCCTTCATCATCCTCGACGAGGCGCAGAACACGACGCCGCGGCAGATGGTGATGTTCCTCACGCGGATGGGAGAGAAGTCGAAGATCGTCGTGACGGGGGACGTCACGCAGACCGACCTGCCCGACCGGACCGTCTCGGGCCTCGTCGACGCGTGGAAGCGCCTCGATCGCCTCGAGGGAATCGCCTTCGTCGAGCTCACGAAGGCGGACATCGTCCGGCATCCGATCGTCCAGGCGATCGTCGAGGCCTACGGCCGATCGAAGTGAGGCGGCTCCGCGCCTCCCCGCGCGTCCGCCTCTTCGACCTGCTGCCGGTCGTTCTCCGCGAGCGCGACGAGGCCGAGGG
>CBRGOK010000146.1:0-7964 GCA_967798035.1 uncultured bacterium | reverse complement strand
GGCCGCAGGTGTCCTACTCACCGCCGAGGAGGTCGCGAGCGTTCTCCGTCTTCCGGTGAAGTCCGTCTACAAGGAAGCGGGCCCCGGCGGGCTCCTCGATGGGGCCTGCGTCCATCTCGGGCGGCGCGTTCGCTTCCGCCGGGAGGAGATCGAACGCCTGACGGGAAGGAAGGAGGCTTCGACGTGATCACCGTTCTGCGCCTTCGCGTCCGCGGGAAGCCGACCGAGCGGTACTACTTCTACTTCCGAATCGAGCGTCGTCGGTTCCGCGGGGTGACGCCTTGCTCGACGCGGAAGGCGGCCGAGGAGTACGCCCGCCGTCGCTTCGAGCAGGAACTCGCCCGCCTCCAGGGTCGGGCGCCGTCGGGGACGGTCCCCTTCGGGGAGTTCGCCTCCGACTGCCTCGAACGGTTGCGCCCCGACGTCTCCCCCGAGTGGACGAGGGTCCAGCGCTACTACCTCGACACTCACTTTCTCCCCTTCTTCGGGGCGGGGACGCCGCTCGACTCGGTCCGGCCCGAGGAGATCGAGTCGTACAAGGCGGCACGACGGGAAGCCGGCGCCTGCGCCGTGACCGTCAACAAGGAACTCGCCGTCCTCTCGAAGCTCTTCAAGAAGGCCGTCCAGTGGGGGAGGCTCTCCGTCTCCCCGTTCTGGGGAGTCTCGCGGGTGAGGGTCGACCGGAACCCCGAAATCCGCCCCCTGACCGCCGAAGAGGCGGGACGGCTCCTTCTCGCCGCCCGCGAGGAGCCGTTCGGCCCCTTCATCTACGTCGGGCTCTACTCGGGGATGCGCCCGAGCGAGATCCTCGGGCTCCGCTGGCGGGACGTGGACTTCGCCCGGGGGAGGATCGCCGTCGTGCACCGCGCCGACCGGCCCGTGAAGACGGGTCGCGATCGGTCCGTCGCGATGCACCCGGAGCTACGCGACTACCTCGCCTCTCTCCCGCGCCCCATGAACGTCGAGGCGTATCTTCTCCCCGGGGAGGAAGGGCGGAGGTCCCGAAATGTCCGTCACGCCTTCGACCGGATCGTGAGGCTCGCCGGCCTCCATCGAGTCGAGCCGAAGGTCACGCCCTACACCCTGCGGCACACCGCGGCGACGCGGCTCGCGGAGAGGGGGGCCTCCGTCGCGGCTCTCCGGGAGATTCTCGGGCACACCTGCCTCGAGACGACCCGCCGCTACCTCCACCTGACGCCGGAGGACGTCACCCCGGCGGTCGCCCGGCTCGACTACTTGTCCAAACCCTGTCCAAACAGCCCCGCGGCCTTCGCGATCGCGGCAGGAGCGGAGGGGACGCAACCCCCTGCGGAGAAAGGTGGTGCCGAGGCGGGGAGTCGAACCCCGACGCCCTTTCGGGCACTAGACCCTGAATCTAGCGCGTCTGCCAGTTCCGCCACCCCGGCACGGATGGGGGGGAGTTTAGCGATCTCGAGGGTTTCCGTCGAACTCGCTCCGCCGGCGTTCGACTCCCGATGGACTCGGGGAGGGGACTCCGGTTACATGGCCCCGCCTACCAGCGAGGTGTGACAGATGAGACGGATGTCCGCAGGGTTGGTGATGTGCGTCGTCGTCTCTTCCGCCTTCGGCCAGGTCGCCCTCACCCGCGGCCCCGCGGTCTGCAGGGTCGGCCCGACGAAGGCGAAGATCCAGTGGAAGACGAGCCCGGCCAGCGCGGGCGCGGTCGAGTGGGGCCCGAGCCCGGGGCTCGGGAACGTCACCCCGGCCACCGGAACGGTCGGCCTCCACGAGGTCCTCGTCCCGGGGCTGACCCCCTCCACGACCTACTACTACCGGGTCCTGGCGAACGGCCTCCCGGCGAGCGGCACCTTCTCCTTCCAGACCGCCCACGAGGCGCTCCACCCCTTCACCCGGATCGCGGCGTTCGGGGACTCGGGGAAGGCCAACGCGGAGCAGTACGCCGTCGCCTCCCTCCTCGGGGCCCTCGAGCCCGAGATGGTCCTCATCGCGGGGGACGTGATCTATCCGGAGGGGGAGTCCTCCGACATGGATCCCAAGTACTTCGTCCCCTACGCGGGCCTCCTCCCCGGCATCCCCTTCTACCTCGCCCTCGGGAACCACGACTACGAGACGGACTGCGGGGATCCCTACCTCGACAACTTCTGCCTGCCGACGAGCCCCGCGGGCGGCGAGCGCTACTACGCCTTCGAGACGGCGGACGTCCTGATCGTGAGCGTCGACTCGGAGTTCTGCGACCCCGGGGGCTTCGTCTGCTCGCCCTTCTGGGTGGTGTCGGAGCAGCTCGACTGGCTCGAGGCGACCCTCGCCGCCTCCGACGCGCGCTGGAAGGTCGTCTTCTTCCACCATCCGCCGTACTCCGACGGCACCCACGGGGACAACCTGGTCGCCCAGATCTACCTCGTCCCGATCTTCGAGGCGCAGGGCGTCGACCTCGTGATCAACGGCCACGACCACAGTTACCAGAGGTTCCCGAACCTGGTCGATGGAAGCCCGGACCCGGCCGGCCCCCGCTACGTCGTCGCCGGCACGGGGGGGAACGGAGGCTCCGACATCTTCCCGAGCCCGATCCTCGAGGCCGGGATCGAGGGGCACGGGACCTTCCTCCTCGACGTCTCCGGGAATCAGATCCACTGCCGCTTCGTCAGCGCCGATACTGGGACCTTCGGCGAGGTCCTGGACAACTTCACGATGTCGAAGGGACCGACGACTCCGACCCTCGCGCTTTCCGCCGAAGTGTCCCCACCCGGCTCGACTCCGTTCCTCGCGGTGGGGGGGGAGGCCGGCGAGGGCTACGGCGTCTTCTTCTCCCTGGGGACGGGCTACCTCGAGGTGCCTCCGCACGGGGTCCTGCTGATCGACCCGATGATCGGCGGCTTCATGTTCTCCGGAACCCTCCTCGGCGGCGGGGCGCTGCATGCCCTCCCGATTCCCCCGACGCCGGTCCTGAACGGGACGCGCGTCTACTTCCAGGGAGCGGCGACCTCGACGGAGCCCTCCGTCGGGGGGCTCTGGATCACGAACGTCGCCCGGCTGACGATCGGCTAGGCGAGAGGGAGCGAGCGCTTCCGGACCCCGGTCGCGTCGAAGATCGCGTTCCCGATCGCGGGGGCGACGGCGACGATCGGGGTCTCTCCCGCCCCCGCGGACGGGAGGTCGCGCCGATCGAGGAGGACGGTCTCCAGCGCCGGCACGTCGCGGAATCGCGGGACCCGGTACTGCGAGAACCGGGGGTTCAGGATCCGACCGTCCGCGAAGCGCACGGACTCGAAGAGGGCGCCGCCGATCCCCATCAGGACGGCCCCCTCGACCTGGTTCTCGAGGTTGTCGGGGTGGACGATCGCCCCGCACTCGAAGGCCGTGACGACCCGCAGGACCCGGAGGTGCTCGGCGTCGGCCTCGACCTCCGCGCAGGAGGCGACGTAGCCGCCCTTCTCGACCCCGCAGGCGAGGCCGAAGCCGCGCCCGGGGGCCTTCGTCCGCGCGGCCCAGCCGATGCGTTCCGCCGCGGCGTCGAGGACGGCGAGGAGCCGGGCGTCCCGGAGGTTCGCCCGCCGGAGCGCGAGCGGATCGATCGAGAGGCTCCGGGCGATCTCGTCGAGGTGCGTCTCCCGCGCGAAGTGGTTGGCGGTCGCCGCCAGCGCGCGGTAGGAGCCCTGGCGGAGGGGAGAGGCCGCCGCGTGGTACTCGACGTGCTGGTGGGGAACCTCGTAGGGGGTCTCGATCCCGGAGCCGCCCGAGTTCCAGTTGTGGAACTCCCAGGCGAGGAGCTTCCCGTCCTTCGCGACGCCGCTCTTCACCTCGATCACGCCCGCCGGCCGGAAGTACGCCCAGGTGAACTCCTCCTCCCGGGTCCAGAAGACGCCGACGGGCTTTCCCGCCGCGCGCGCGAGCCGCGCGGCCTCGATCGCCGCCTCCCCGGTGTGCTTGCCGCCGTAGCCCGACCCGGTGTCGGGCACGACCACGCGGACCCGGTCCTCGGGGATGCGGAGCGCCTGGGCGAGCTCGGAGCCGACCCCGAACGGCCGCTGCGAGCCGGTCCAGACCGTGAGGCGCCCCTCGACCCATTCGGCGACGGCCGAGCGGGGCTCGAGCGGGGCGTGGGCGATGTAAGGGAGGGTGTAGGTCGCCTCGTGCTTCCCGTCGGAGGCGGCGAACCCCTCCTCCAGGGACCCGCGGACCGTCGGCCCGCGGCCGCCCCGCTCCCTCGACTCGGCGGGGTGCTCCTGAAGGTAGGCGCAGAGCGTCTCGCTCGAGGGCTGGGCCTGCGTCTTCCACTCCGCACGGATCGCAAGGAGCGCGCGCTCGGCGTGGCTCGCGGCCGCGGCCGCGACTCCGACGAAATCGCCGTCGACGCCGACGGTGACCCCTTCCATCGCGGGGGCCGCGGCGGCGTCCACGGCGCCGAGGCTCGCGCCGAACGCGCCCGGACGGAGGACCTTCCCGAAGAGCATCCCCGGGCGGCGGACGTCGGAGGCGTAGCGGTGCCGGCCCGTGACGATCGCCTCGCCGTTCGCCTTGGGGACGGACCGGCCGATCGCCTTCCACTCCTGCGGCGGCGTCGTCGGAACGTTCTCCTCGATCGCGTGCGCGAGCGTCTCCCCCTTCGAGATCTCGCCGAATCCCGCCGACCGGCTCGACGCCGCGTGGAGGAGCCGGCCCTTCTCGACAGAGACCTCCGCCTTCGGGACACCCCAGCGCTCGGCGGCCCTGTCGCGCAGGAGCTCGCGCGCCGCGGCGGCCGCGCGACGGAGGAGGGGAGACATGTTCGGTGTCGTCCGGCTCCCGAACGTCCCCATGTCGAAGGGAGTGAGGTCGGTGTCGGCCATGCAGAGGCGGACCGCCTCGGGCGCGACCCGGAGTTCCTCCGCCACCGCCTGGGCGAGGGAGGTGCGGATGTCCTGGCCGACCTCCGCCTTCCCCGTGAAGGCGGTGATCGTCCCGTCCTCCGCGATGCGCAGCCAGGCGCCGATCTCCTTGGGGCCGTCGGATCCGCGGCCGCGGTCCTGGAGGGCGGGAGCTCCGCGGACGAGGAGGAGGACGACGAGGCCGCCGCCGGCCGCCTTCAGGAACTCCCGGCGGTCGAGGTCGAAGCGGTAGGCCGGGCCCTCGAGGAGCTCGTAGCGCTCCGGCTCGAGGTCGATGGGAAGGCTCATCTCCCGCCCTTCCCGCCGAGGGTGGCGGCCGCGCGGATCGCCGCGACGATCCGGGGATAGGTGCCGCACCGGCAGATGTTCCCGCTCATCGCCGAGACGATCTCCCGCTCGGTCGGGTTCGGCTTCGCCGCGAGGAGGCCGACCGCGGAGAGGATCATCCCCGGCGTGCAGTAGCCGCACTGCAGGGCGTTGCTCTCGAGGAAGCAGCGCTGGACGGGGTGGAGGGACCCTTCCGGAGCCAGCCCCTCGATCGTGCGGATCTCGGCGCCGGCGACCGCGCCGACCGTCGTGACGCAGGAGCGCCGCGCGACGCCGTCGATCAGGACCGTGCAGGCCCCGCAGTCCCCCTCGCCGCAGCCGTACTTCGTCCCGGTGAGGTCGAGGTCGTCGCGAAGGGCGCGGAGGAGGGAGCGGGAGGGATCCGCGGGGACCTTCCGCCGGGCCCCGTTCACGCGCAGCTCGATCGAATCCGCCATGCCTCGATTCGCCGGCTCCGGGCGAGGCGGATCCTACCTCCTGGCCCGCGGTTTTCGAGGCGGGCGGGGGCTACTTCAGGAAGTGGAGGGCGGTCTGGACCCTGGGGGGGAGGCGATCGAAGTACCGATTCACGAGGAGCCCGCCGCCGACGACGAGGAGGAAGGTGAAGAGGAAGACCTTGAGGCGGCCCCGTTTGCGCGGCGGTGCGAGTTCGTCCATCGTCCCTTCTCTCGCCCCGGAGGGGAGCTTCAGGAGGAGGAATTCGGTTCGGCTGCGGGGAGGATCGGGCATGAGGGGGAGGCCCCCGTCCCGCTACTTGAGGAAGGTGAGGTGCTCCTGGAGGAGCGGCGGGAGCGAGCCGTAGAAGAAGTGCACGAGGACCGCGAGCACGGCGGCGGTCAAGATCACGATCTTGATGGCCCCGAACCGGCTGCGCGGGCGGGCGATCGTCGCTTCGTCCATGGTCTTTCTCTGCTCCCCGTGGGGGAGGGGTGGGGAGGCTTTCGGCCAGGCGGGGGAGGCGACCTGAGGGCGACCTTCCCGGGGGGGGCGGCTATCCTCCGGCGGTGACCGAGCGCGAGGAGGTCCGGATCGTCGCCCGCAACCGCAAGGCGTCGTTCGAGTACGAGCTCTCCGAGCGCTTCGAGGCGGGGCTCGTCCTCGTCGGCTCCGAGGTGAAGTCGCTGCGGGAGGGGCGCGCGCAGCTCGAGGATGCCTACGCGAAGATGAGGAACGGCGAGGTCTGGCTCCACCACGCCCACATCCCCGAGTACGAGAAGGCGACGATCGAGACCCACGACCCCAAGCGGCCGCGGAAGCTCCTCCTCCGCCGGCAGGAGATCCGGAAGCTGAAGACGAAGCTCGACGAGCGCGGCTTCACGCTCATCCCGCTCTCGCTCTACTTCAAGGGGCCCTACGCGAAGGTCGAGGTCGCGCTCGCGAAGGGGAAGAAGCACTTCGACAAGCGGGAGAGCCTGCGCGCGAACGAGGACCGCCGCGAGATGCAGCGGGCGACCCGCCGGCGCCGATAAGGGGCCTGGAGTCGGGGGAGAGGGGCACTAGAATTGCACCCGTACGAATCAAGGGGGCGATCGGTTTCGACCGGATCGTCTTCCGGTTCGGTGGCGCGCGGAGGACCCCGGTTGGCCTCCTAAAAAAACCGGGACGGCACAACTGCCGACAACTACGCGCTGGCGGCGTAATACTCGCCGCTCGCTCCTCCGGACTTCGCCCGTGAGTCCGGAAGGGGCGTAAAACAGCGGGCTGGCCCCGACGCCTCGCCTGGCGGCCGAGGGGCGAGATCGAAGCCGGGCTGGTCCGAAGGGAACCCTGTCCGTTGGGGTCCCCGAGGACGAGAAACAAATAACGGACTACGCGCGTAGAGGCCGCTCCGGGGGCATCTCGGGACGCGGGTTCGATTCCCGCCGCCTCCACCAGACTCTTTCCGGGCCGCCTCGGGCGGCCCTTTTCGTCGACGGTGGCCGGATCCGGAATCCGCCGATACCTTCCCACGCTTCCTCCCCCTCTCCCCTTGGCATCCGGACGGCGGACCCTCCTCCTCGGCGCCCCCCTCCTCGGCGGCTGCGCCTCCTTCGGTCCCGCCCTCGGCGACCTCGAGGTGATCCACGAGGAGCAGTCGGCGGGGGTCCTCGTCCACCGCGCGGAGGTGACGCGCCCCTCGGCCCTCGGGCGGACGTGGCTCGGGAGCCCCTTCGCCCGCTGGAGCGAGAGCCTCGACGATTTCTTCGCCTCGCCCCGCAAGGAGGCGATCCCCGACCCCGACCGCCTCTGCCGCGAGAGCCTGCGGACGCTGAAGGGGGGGGACCTCGAGGAGGCCGACTCCCTCGCCGAGGCGGTCCACTGGGCGAGCTTCCTGCTCGAGGAGGATCCCCATCCCCTCTCCCGGACCGAGGCCGCCCTCGTGCTCGCCTCGGTTCCGAAGCTTCCTCCCTCCGCCGGGGAAGGGCCCTCCGCCGGGGAATGGCCCTCCCCCGGGGAATGGAAGGGGGAGGAGGCGGAGCTGATCGCCTCGCTGCGGGCGCTGACGGCCCGACTGGAGGCGCTGCGTCGGGAGGAGGCGCTCGATCCGGCGGGGCGCGAGGAGCTCGGGCGGAGGATCGACATGCTCGGGGCCGCCCCCTATCGCCGCTCCGCCGAGGCCCGCGGCGTCGCGCGCAGCCTCTCGCGCCTCGCCCGGCTCGAGCGGGACGAGGTCCTGCGGACGCGCAGCGAGAACGCCGCCCGCGCCGCCGCCGTCCGCGCCGCGCGCCTCTCGCTCCGCAAGGGGCTCGCGGACTCGAGCGAGTTCGTCCGGGAGGCCTGCCTCGAGGGGATCGTCCGCCTCGAGGGGGA
>CBRGOK010000145.1:0-8000 GCA_967798035.1 uncultured bacterium | reverse complement strand
CCGCAGCCGCCGCCGCGCCCGCGAAGGCGGCCGCCGCCCCCGCGCCCAAGGCCGCGCCCACGACGGCAGGCGGCGCGAAGGGACTCCACGGGGCCGCCGCGGCCGAGGAGGGGTGGACCCCGCTCCACCCCTACCCGCTCGTGCCGGTCTCGACCGCGGTGAGCCGCCGAGGGTTCCTCTCCTGGTTCACCCTCGGGTGGGGCGCCTTCGCGGCGGCCTCGGCGGCGGGCCTCGGCGCGTTCCAGCGCTTCCTCTTCCCGAACGTCACCTACGAGCCGCCCCTCTCCTTCAAGGCGGGCTTCCCCTCGGAGTTCGGGCCCGGCGTGGAGGAGAAGTTCAAGGAGCGCTACGGGGTGTGGATCGTCCGGGAGTCGAAGGGCTTCTACGCCCTCTCGACCGTGTGCACGCACCTCGGATGCACGCCGAACTGGCTCTCCGCGGAGTCGAAGTTCAAGTGCCCCTGCCACGGCTCGGGCTTCATGGTGACCGGCGTCAACTTCGAGGGGCCGGCCCCGCGTCCGCTCGAGCGATACCGGATCGGCCTCGCGGAGGACGGCCAGATCCTCGTCGACAAGAACGCGAAGTTCCAGCAGGAGAAGGGGGAGTGGGATCGACCGGGGGCCTACCTCCCGATCCCGCTCGCCTGAGAGCACCCGCGCCCCGAGAGGACGACGATGGGACGAATCTGGGAGGGAATCCGAGGATCGCAGATCTGGAAGTCGATCTTCCGGCACGGCTCCCCGCTCACCCCCCGCAACCGCACGCTCGCGGTCCTCACGAACTTCTTCCTCCACCTCCACCCGGTGAAGATCCGCCGGTCGGGCCTGCGGATCTCCTACACCTGGTGCATGGGGGGGATCACGTTCTTCCTCTTCCTCGTCGAGACGATCACCGGGCTCCTCCTGATGTTCTACTACCGCCCGACGGCGGAGCTCGCCTACGCGGACATCCTCGCCATGCGGGAGCACGTCCCGCTCGGGGTCATGCGGGAGATCCACCGCTGGGGCGCCCACGCGATGGTGATCTCCGTCTGGCTCCACATGTACCGGGTCTTCCTCACCGGCTCCTACAAGCCGCCGCGGGAGTTCAACTGGAACGTCGGGGTGATCCTCCTCGTCCTCACCCTCCTCCTCTCCTTCACGGGCTACCTCCTCCCGTGGGACCAGCTCGCGATCTGGGCCGTCACGATCGGCTCGAACATGGCCCGCGCCACCCCCTTCCTCGGCCACGAGGGGCCGGGCTCGACCCTCCTCACGCTCGGGGGGGTCCCGCTCGTCCACGCCGGGGACGACGCGCGCTTCGGGCTCCTCGCGAGCCGGTTCGTCGGGGAGGCCTCCCTCCTGCGCTTCTACGTCCTCCACTGCGTCGGCCTCCCGCTCGTCGCGGCGACGCTGATGGCGATCCACTTCTGGCGCGTGCGCAAGGACGGCGGCATCTCGGGGCCGCTCTAGGGGGAGGGGGGATGAGCGCCGGCGGAAACGACTTCTTCCGGGACTTCGTCGATCGGGTGATCGCCCGGCCGGAGGTCCTGGTCACCCTCTCCCTCCTCGCGGTCGCGGGGCTGGTCAAGTACCGGCGGGCGCTGACGACGAACCGCGCCGGGATCGCCCTCGGGCTCCTCTCTATCGTCTATTTCGTCTACAGCCTCTTCGACGAGGACTTCCGGCTGATCGTCGGCAAGCCCGACAACGTCCCGATCGCGGCGATGCTCTTCCTCGTCGGGTTCTTCACCTGGCTCGCCATCCGCAAGATGTCGCGGAACGACGACCTCGCCGCGCGCGGGGAGCCGACCTTCGAGGCGAAGGAGACGAAGTCGCGCGTCTTCGTCTGGCCCGACCTCGTCTACGGGGAGCTGATCTGCCTCGTCATCCTGACGGTCGTCCTGACCGTCTGGTCGATCGCCCTCCCCGCGCCGCTCGAGGAGCCCGCCTCCCCCTCGCGCACGCCCAACCCCTCGAAAGCCCCCTGGTACTTCCTCGGCCTGCAGGAGCTCCTCATCTACTACGACCCCTGGATCGCGGGGGTCGTCGTGCCGGGCCTGATCATCGTCGGGCTGATGGCGGTCCCCTACCTCGACCGCAATCCGAAGGGGAACGGCTACTTCACCTTCCGGGAGCGCCCCTTCGCCATCTTCTTCTTCCTCTTCGGGTTCATCGTGCTCTGGCTCCTCCCGATCGTCATCGGGACCTTCCTCCGCGGCCCGAACCAGGCGCTCTTCGGCCCCTACGAGTACTGGGACCACAACAAGGTCGAGGCGATCGTCAACATCAACGTCTCCGACCTCTTCTGGATCCGGATGCTCGGCAAGCCCCTCCCGCAGGAGTGGTGGATGCGCGAGGCCCCGGGCCTCCTCCTCGTCGGGAGCTACGTCGTCGTCCTCCCGGAGCTCCTCAAGCGGACCGCCTTCCGCCGCTTCCACGCGGACATGGGGACCACCCGATACTACCTCTTCGTCACCCTCTTCCTGTTCACGCTGGCCGTCCCGATCAAGGAGGTCTGCCGGTGGACCTTCAACCTGAAGTACGTCGTGAACATCACGGAGTTCTTCTTCAACATCTGAGAGGACCCCTTGGCGTATCCCGGCCAGACCCACTACCGCGTCGGAGGGCTCAACCGCGCCTTCGCCCTCTCGAGCCTCGCCCTCCTCGGCTCCGTCGTCTGGGCGATGGTCGACGACTGGGCGCGGGAGTGGAAGCGCTGGCAGCGCGCCTTCCAGGTCGAGGAGGCCGACCGGGCGGAACGCGCCCTCGCGCGGGCGCAGTCCCCGGAGTTCCGCTCCGAGCTCGAGCGCCTGGAGCGCGAGGTCGGGGCGGCGGAGCGCGCGGAGCGCGACCGGGCGGCCGAGGTGGCTCCCCTCGAGACGGACTACCGCGACAAGCAGGGCAAGGAGTACGCCGCCGACCAGGCCTACCGGATCGCGCGCGCCGAGCACCAGGTCCATCTCTGGCGCATCCAGGAGGATCGCGTCCAGCGCGACGAGCCCGCCTACGGGGAGGATGTCCTCCAGGCCTCCCAGACACGCGTCGAGGGTCGCCGCAAGGAGTGGGAGGCGCTCGCTGCGGACCGGGCGGTGGCCGAAACGAAGTACCAGAAGGCGGTGGAGGCCCGCACGACGGCCGCGAAGGAGCTCGCCGAGCTAAGGGGGAGGAGCGCACCGTTTAACCAGAAGATCGAGCCGATCCGGCCGACCACCCTCTCGGGGAAGGCGCTCCGCGCGATCCGCGATTTCCCGGGGCTCGATTTCATGGCCCCCTCGCTCCTCGTCCAGAAGGTCGTCCTCGACGACCTCTGGTTCGACCTGAACTTCCCAGGCACGCGCAAGCGCCGGGTCGACATGTGCCAGACCTGCCACCTCCCGGTCGACCGGGAGGGATGGGAGAGGCCCGATCCGGAGGTCCCCTCCTCTCCCGGCGGGAGGAACCCCCTCAAGACCCATCCCCGCCTCGAGCTCTTCCTCTCCGCATCCTCCCCGCATCCCAAGGACAGGGTCGGCTGCACGATCTGCCACCGCGGGAACGGGGAGGCCCTCGAGTTCATCCGCGTCGACCACGCCCCGCGCGACGACGCCCAGGCGAAGACGTGGGAGGAGGAGCGCCACTGGCACAAGCAGCACTACTGGGACTTCCCGATGCACCCGCTCCAGCACGTCGAGGCGGGGTGCGTCCAGTGCCACAAGGACACGCTCGAGACGGCCGGCCGCGAGGCGCCGACGATGCGCCGGGGCCACGAGCTCTTCGAGCGCTCCGGGTGCTACGCCTGCCACAAGCTCGCCTGGTTCCCCGTCTCGCGGAAGCCCGGGCCGACCCTCGCCAAGGTCGCGTCGAAGACGACGAAGGAGTGGGTCGCCGGGTGGCTCCGCAATCCGAAGTCCTTCCGCCCCGGGACGCCGATGCCGCGGGTCTTCCACCTCGAGAACCGCGTCTCGGAGACGTGGGACGAGAACCTGATCGCGGCGGTCGCGCAGTACCTCTTCGAGAACTCCGCCCCCGCCGATCTCCCGGCCCCTCCGGCGGGGGACGCCGAGAAGGGGAAGGAGCTCGTCTCGAGGCGCGGCTGCCTCGCCTGCCACGAGGTCAAGGGGATCGAGGGCTCCGGCCATTCCTGGTCGACCTTCGGTCCCTCCCTCGACGGGCTCGGGGCGAAGATGCGCCCGGAGTGGATCCACGCCTGGGTCCTCGACCCGAAGGGGATGTGGCCGGAGACGAAGATGCCGAACCTCCGGCTGACCCCGGAGGAGGCAGGGCACGTGACGGCCTACCTGATGACGCTCGGCACGACGCCCGAGCGCTTCCGCCCCGGCCTCCCCGCCGTCGACCGGATGGAACTCCGCAAGCAGGCGAAGACCTTCCTCGCCTCCTCGCGCCCGCTCAAGGAGGCGGAGGAGACGGCGGATCGCCTCGACGGGAAGGACCCGGCGACGCTCGAGCGGGTGCGAGGGCAGATCCAGCGCCCGCTCGCGAGCGACGACCCGCTCCTCGAGTTCGTCGGCCACCAGTTCATCCAGCGGCAGGGGTGCTACTCCTGCCACGAGATCCCCGGGTTCGAGCGGAGCCAGCCGATCGGCGTCGAGCTGACCGAGTGGGCGAGCAAGCCCTTCGAGCAGCTCGACTTCGGCTTCCTCTACCGCGACGAGCCCTGGCAGCGCTGGGTCGCCCACAAGGGCTCCCTCGGGGAGGCCGTCTCCCCCGGGATCGCCGCACGGCCGTGCCTCCCCAAGAGCCGCCACGACTGGATCGCGCAGAAGCTCCGGGCGCCGCGCTCCTACGACCACGAGAAGGCTCGGGCTCCCCTCGACCTCTTCCGGATGCCGCAGTTCGACTTCCCGGAGGAGGACATCCGCGCGATCGCCACCTTCGTCCTCGGCTTCGTCAAGGACGAGATCCCCGTCGCGATGAGGCACCGCCCCGCCCCGCGGGAGCGGGCGATCGAGGACGGGCTCGCCGCCGTCCGCCGGAACAACTGCGTCGGCTGCCACGTGTTCCGGATGGAGGAGCTCGCCTTCAAGGGCTCGGGCGGCGAGGAGGTGATCGCCTACGGGAGGACCTCCCTCGACGACGCCGACGCGAAGGAGCTCTACTTCGAGCTCTGGGAGACGACGCCCGGGCACGGCAGGACCTCGGAGAAGATCACCGTCCCCTACGCCTCGAGGATCTCCCACAAGCCGCTCGAGGGAGGGGGGATCCTCCCCGCCCTCTCCGCGTACTGGGCCGAGAAGAACGGCTGGGAGCCGGGCGACCCGAAGGCGCTCGTCCTCTCCCCCCCCTTCCTCGTCCGCGAGGGGACCAAGGTCCAGGCCCCCTGGCTCTTCTCCTTCCTCAAGAAGCCCGTCACGCTCCGCCCCTGGCTCGAGGTGCGGATGCCGACCTACGGCTTGCCGGACGCCGAGGCGGGGGCGCTCGCGGAGTACTTCGCTGCCGACGAGGCCCGCAACTACGGCCGGACCTACTCCCGCGAGCTCCGTCAGGCGCTGGGGGGGCTCCCGCAGACGTCCCTCGGGGTCGACGCGAAGGTGGCGGCGTCCGCCGAGCAGGCGAGCCGGATGATCGCCGCCCTCGAGTCGAGCCGCTTCGGGGCGGGGGACGCCCTCCGGAAGCTCCAGGCCTACGCCGCGGAGAAGCAGATCCGCCTCCTCTCCCCTCCGGGCCTCCCCTTCGAGCATGTCCGCGAGCGCGAGGAGTCCTACCTCGAGGAGAAGGAGAAGGTCCACCCCGACTACCTCGCCTCCGGCGAGCGGCTCGCGCGCGAGCAGGGGTTCAACTGCTTCAAGTGCCACTGGCAGGGGACGGTGGCCCCGCCGAGCGACGACCCCTACGCCCAGGCGCCCGACCTCGACCGGGCCCGCACGCGGCTCCGTCCCGACTGGATCCGGTCCTGGATCGAGGACGCGCAGCGGTGGTACCCCGGGACGAACATGCCGACCTTCGGGACCCAGGCGGGGTTCCCCGCCCTGATGGGGGGGGCCCCGATCGGGGGCCAGCTGGACGCGGTCAAGGATTACCTCCTCAACCTCGATCGGGTCCCGGGCCCGAGGACCGCCGGGCGCTAACTCCCGGCCCTCCCCGGCCGTAGAAGAACTCGACCGATCCGCGGCCGGTGAGTGTCCGGCCGCCGGCCGGGCAAGGAACACGGCCATGAAGACCCTTTTCTCCTCCGCGTTCGCCAGCCTCGTCCTCCTCGCCTCCTCGGCCATCGCGGACGAGAGGGCCTTCCTGGGGGTCTCGACCGCCCCCGCGGAGGGAGGGAGAGGGCTCCTCGTCCAGGAGGTGACGGAGGGCTCGGGCGCCGAGAAGGCCGGGATCCGTGAGGGGGACGTCATCCTGAGGTTCGCCGGGAAGAAGCCGAAGGACTTCGACTCCCTGGCCGCCGCGGTGCGCGCCCGCAAGCCCGGCGACAAGGTGGACGTCGTCGTCCTGCGCGACGGGGAGGACCAGACGCTCCAGGTCGTGCTCGGGAAGGCGCCGGGGGAGACGGCGGAGAAGGAGGAGGCGGGGGACCAGGAGGCGAAGGAGAAGGCGGAGGCGGAGGAGTCGCCCGGCTTCCTCGTCGAGACGGAGGAGGGGGAGCAGAAGGGCGCCTGGCTCGGCATCTACCACACCCCCGACGAGGAGGGGAACCTGACGATCCAGTCCGTGATCCCGGGGAGCCCGGCCAAGAAGGCGGGACTCCAGGCGGGGGACAAGATCCTCCGCTTCAACGGCGAGCCGGGGAGCGAGATCGCGCAGACGATCGCCGCCTGCGAGCCGGGCCAGAAGGTCGAGGTGGAGGTGAGGCGCGGCGAGGAGGAGAAGACCCTCACCGTCACGCTCGCGAAGCGGCAGGCCCACGCCCTTGTCGTGCCGAGGGTGACCGAGCCGGGCCGCCGGCTCCGCGTCGAGACGCCCCGGTTCGAGATCCCGGAGACCCGCACCTTCCGCGCCCCGACGGCGCTCCGCATCGAGCGGGACGACGAGCGGATGAAGGAGGTCCTCGAGGAGGTCCGGTCCCTGCGCAAGGAGGTCGGACAGCTCCGGGAGATGATCGAGAAGCTCTCCCGGAACCGCTGACCGCGGCGTCGGCGCCCGATCCGGGCCGGAAGGCCGCGGGTCGGGCCCCCGCCCATCCGGGAATCCGAGGGGGGGCTCGGCGAGGGGAGAGCCCCCCGGGAGGGAGACGTCCGCGAGGGGGAGCCCCACGGAGGGTGCTACACTCCCCCCCCGCCTGGTTTCCCGTTCACGGGCGGAGGGGACACCGCGGCGGGGATCCCCGCCGGGCACACCGCGAACCCTTCGAGGATCCGATGACCCTGCTTCGCGAACTGCGAAAGAACCTCACCTTTCGCCTGCTGAGGTCCGGCATCCGAGGAGCGCGGCGGGCCGTCAGCCGCGGCTCCATCGAGAAGCTCCGCGAGGCGATGCGAGTCGCCTCGCGCCTGGCCTTGCCGCTCCGGAGGAAGGTGGCGACCAACATGAGGGTCGTCGGCCTCCACCTCCCGGGCCTCGTCGACGCGTACTTCGATCGGGCGATCGACCAGTACGTCATGCTCGGCCACGTGATCCGCGTGTCGAGCTTCACCGCCAGCGGATGCGCGGAGAGGTACGTCTTCGACGACTCGTTCCGGATCCTGGAACAGGCGCACGCCGCTGGCCGCGGGGTGATCCACATCGCGCCTCACCTCTGCGCCTATCCTCTCTACGGGTGCGCGGTCGGCACGCGGCTCCCCTGCCGCACGTACATGCGGAGGACCAAGGACCCCCGCAAGTGGGAGCTGAACGGGTCGGCCCTGGAGGCCGGGGAGGGGCACTTCGTCTTCCCCCCCGAGGACGCGGCGGAGACCGATCGGCTGAAGGTGGCGATGGACGTGGTCCGTTCGGGGAAGATCCTCTACATCACGCCGGACTTCCCGCGGATGCCCCACAGGGGCACGCCCGTGCGGTTCCTCGACCGGACGGCCTACTTCCGGCCCGGGGCGTTCGTCATGGCGTTGCGCACGGGGGCGCCCGTCGTCCCGGTTTTCTGGCACT
>CBRGOK010000144.1:0-8003 GCA_967798035.1 uncultured bacterium | reverse complement strand
CGGCGGCTCTCCGCCCATGGGTTCGTCGCCACGCCCGAGCGGATCTCCGCTCTCGACGCCGAGCTCGTGTCCGCGCGGGGGGAGTCGTTCCCGCGCGCGTGCGATCGGTTCGTGGAGCGGCCGGGAGCCCTGCCGGGCGCGCACGCCTATGCCTGGTTCGTCTTCGGATGGAACACGGCGCGCCTGCCGCGGGACAGCTACCGGCTCGTGCTCCGCGCGCACGGCGCCGACGGGAAGGAGTGGAGGTCGCTGCCGCTCGAGCCGCTGCGGCTCGAGCCCTTCCAGTTCCTCTCCAGGGGCCGCTTCGCGGCGATCCTGGGCCTCGGAGGAGCCTCCCTCGCGGCGGCGTGGCTCGGGCGTTCGGGAGGGAGAGCCCTCGGAGGAATCCTCGTCGCGGCCGCGGGAGGGGATCTCGCCGCGGCCGGATTCGGATTCAACGCGACCTCCCCGGCGCGCCTTCGGGAGGAGGTGGTCGGCGATTCCCTGATCGAGGAGATCCGCACGCGGGCGGGCCACGATCGGGTCTTGACGGTCCCGACCGTGCTCCCTCCGGAGTCGGCGACGCTCGTCGGCCTGCGAGACGTCTGGACCTACGACGCGATCAATCCCGCGCGCTCGGTCCGGCTCCTCGGCGAGATCGTCGCGGGCTCCGGATCCTCCAGCCATCGATGGGGGACGGTCGGGCTCGATCACCCGAAGCTCCCTCTCCTCGGGCTGGGAGGGCTGCTCGGCGACTCGGCCGGTGTCCCTCCCGCTCCGTGGCCGCTGGTGCGAGAGCGAGGACCGGTCCGCTTCTTCGCGCGCGAGGGCCCCGGAGGAAGGGCGTTCCTGGCGGCCGGCGATGCCCCCCTCGACGCCCCGGTTCCGGCTCCGGAGCTCGGGAGCCTCGCCTTCCTCGAGGACGAGCCGAACCGAGTGCGCCTGCAGGTGGAGGCGAGTCGCCCCGCCCTCCTCGTCCTCGCGGACACGTATTTTCCCGGATGGCGAGCGAGTGTCGACGGGACGCCGGCCGAGATCCTCCCCGTCGGCGGGGCCGTCCGCGGCGTGCGGCTCCCCGAGGGCGCGCACGAGGTCGAGTTCCGCTACGCGCCCCTCTCGTTCTCCGTCGGCCTGCTCCTCGCCGCCCTCGCCGCCGCCCTCCTCGGCTTCCTCGGGCTCTCCGGTCGCGGCGGCGCCGTCAGGGCGACTCGACGGCGAGCCAGGTCGTCTCGGCCTCCTCGATCGTGACGGCGCGCCGGATCTCGCTTCCTCCGCACGCCTCCATCCGGAACGCGTAGTCCCCCGGCGGCGCGGCGAGCGCGAGGAGGCAGGATCCGTCCCTCCGCACGCGCAGGCGTCTCGTCTCCTCGACGACCCGGAGATCCCGTCGCGCCACGAGGCTCGCCGAGACATCGAGGAGCCCGTCCTCTCCGAGGAGCTCGGCGCGGGGGCGGAAGCGGACGAGGAGCCGACGGGGATTCCGGAGAGGGAAGCGAAACTCGTTCTCCGCGCCTGTGGAGAGTCCGACGCGCAGGACGTTCCCGGCGAGGGTGAGAGTCCCCCGGCCCGGAGGAAGCCCGCGGACGACGAGACTACGGGGCTCCCCGCCTCTCTCGACCTCGACGCCATCGCGCACTTCGACCCCCCGGTCGTCCCGATAGACGACCTTCGCGCTTCCCGGTTCCGGGATCCCCCCCTCGGCGGACTCGAGGTGGAGCGTGACGGTGGCGGGAGGGTGGAGGCGGAACCTCACGGGCATCCTCCCTCGTCCCCGGACATCCACCTGAGCGACTTCGGAAGCGAGCCCGCGCGCCCGCGCCTCGAGGTCGTACACGCCTTCGGGCAGGGAGAAGAAGAAGAGGGAGCCGAGGGGGATCGACGCGACCTCGCCCGCGCCGCCGGGGATCCGGACGACGACGGAAGCGCCGGGCGGGGGAAGGTCGGTCCGGACGTCGACGACCTGCACATCGATTCCGACTCTCGGGACGTCGATGACGAGGTGGATCTCCGGGTCCCCGTCGCGCCACGCCTGGCTCGCGATCCCTCGGGCGGAGGCGAGCGCCGTCACGACCCGCTCGGCGTGGCGGGGGACCTCGATCTCGAAGGAGGAGGTCCCGGGGTCGATGGTCGCCGCCTCCCCCCGGATCCCGCCCGGGCCCGTCCACGCGCAGAAGGGCTCGGTGAGCGCGTAGATCCAGGAGAGGGGCGTCCTCGGTCCCCCGGGGCTTCCCCGGGGGCGCGCGTCGACTCCCGGGAAAAGGCTCTGCACCAGCATCGGCGGCAAGAGCGCCCCACCCGGGGAAACGAGGAGGCCGCGGATGACCGAGATCGGGAGGGGGATCAGCTGGAAGTCGATCCTCTGCCGGGTGGAGACGTCGGGGATCTCGACGCGCTCGCTCGCGGGCTCGAACCGCTTCGCCTGAACGCGCACGATCCCGGATCCCGTTCGCCTCGGCGAGAGCGAGTACCGTCCCTCCGCGTCCGTGCGGGCCGAATCGATCGGTTCGAAGGCGGGTTCGAAGGCGACCCCGTCCTCGTCGATTCCCCCGACCTCGAGTCCGAGGACGACGTAGGCCTCGGCCACGGGCCGACCGGAGAAGTCGACCACCTGACCGAAGATCTCTCCCGGGAAGGGAGGGGGGCCGACCTCCGCCTTCGATTTCGGAACGGGCGGGGCCGGACTCTCCCGCCGCGCCGGGGCGGGCTCCGCCTCGCGGCTGGCGGGCGGTTCCGGTCGCGCAGGGATCGGCACCGTCGCCGGCACCTCGGCGACGAGGATCATCGCCTCCGGTGGTTGCACGGAAGCGACCGGGGCGGAGGCCCCGAGCGTGAGGACGGAGACGAGGGCGCCCGCGGCGAGGAGGAGGAGGGCTCCGACCGCGACGCGTCGCGCGCTCATCATTCCGCCTTCGAATCCGGGATCCGGGGGAGGATACCCCGTCGCGCTTTGACGGACGGGCGGGGTGGAAGGACTATTCCCTCGCCCCCCGATCCCCGAGGCCTCTCCGTGACCCAGGTCCCCGGCTACCGCTCCTTCGGCGGGGCCCACTCCGACACCGCCGCGCTCCCCGGCCCCGTGCGGAAGACGAAGACTCTCCTGCGCGACCGGCGCCGCCTCTTCGAGACGGAGGCGCCGAGGGCGCTGCCGCGGATCTTCGCCATCGACGAGGACCTCTCGGGCCTGCGCGGTCGCCTCGTCGAGGCTCTCGGCGCGGAGCGTGCCGCGATCGAATCCCTCGCGAAGGCGGCCGCGTAGGGGGCCGGACCGCGGGCCGGGGCCGCTACCCTTCCCTACTCCATTGCGCCTCCTCTCCTGGAACGTCCACAAGGGGATCGGCGGGATCGACCGCCGCTACGAGCTCTGGCGGATCGCGGCCGTGATCCTCCACCACGAGCCCGACGTCCTCCTCCTCCAGGAGGTCGACGACCGCGTCCCCCGGACCCGCGGCCACCGGCAGGCGGAGATGCTCGGGGACCTCCTCGGCTATCCCCACCGGGCCTTCGGCCCGAACGTCCACCTCCGGGAGGGGCGCTGGGGGAACGCCACCCTCTCCCGCTATCCGATCTCCCGGTCCGTCAACGTCGACCTCTCCTTCCCGATGAAGAAGCCGCGCGGCGCCCTCGTGACGGAGGTGCAGGTCGCCGTGGGGGAGCACCGCTACGTCGTCCACCTCGTGAACCTCCATCTCGGCCTCTCGGGGGTGGAGCGGCGCTGGCAGGTCCGCCGCCTCCTCCGGACCCCGATCCTCGCCGGCCTCGACGGCCGGAGCCGCGTCGTGATCGCCGGGGACACGAACGACTGGGCCGGGACCCTCCCTCGGGGGCCGCTCCGGGAGGCGGGCTTCCGCTGCGTGACCGGGACGGGGGTGCGGGCGCTGCGGACCTTCCCCGCGTGGGGGCCGATCGGCTCGCTCGACCGGGTCTTCATTCGCGGGGGGATTCGCTGGGCGCACGCCTACCCCTCCCGCCTCGCCCTCGTCCGGATCGCCTCGGACCATCGCCCCCTCCTCGTCGATCTCCGTCTTCCTCCGTCGTGAAACGGAGGGTCCGGCTGCGGAGGGCCCGGTGGCTTCTCTTCGAGCCGTGCGACGGCAACGCGGTCGAGTTCCTCGCCAGGGGAGAGCGGTTCTTCGGGGTCCTTCGCGAGGCGATGGAGGGGGCGAAGCGGGAGGTCCTCCTCTGCTCCTACCTCTGGTGGCCCGACTCGACGGGCCTCGCCTTCCTCGAGGCGGCCGCCGCGTGCGCGCGCCGCGGCCTCGTCGTGCGCGTCCTCATGGACGGTGTCGGCGCCCACGGGATCCCCGGGAAATGGCTGCGGGAGGTCGAGGAGGCCGGTGGGCGGGTAGGGGTCCACAATCCCGTCCGCCTCCCCGGACTGTTCTCCCGTCTGCTCCGTCGCAACCACCGCAAGATCGCGGTCATCGACGGGGAGGTCGGGTTCGTGGGGGGCTTCGGATTCGCGGACCCGTGGATCGCTCCGGCGCCGAAGGGGTGGTGGGACCTCGGGGCGAAGGTCAGGGGGCCCGTGGTCCCGCAGTTCCGACGCCTCTTCGGCTACGACTGGCAGCGGATCGGGGGGGAGCCCCTCCCGGATCCGCTCGGGGGAGAGCCCCGCCCCTGCGGGCGAGAGCGACTCCGGCTCCTCGCGGGACGACGGGGCCGGCCGGAACTCCTCCGCCAGCTTCTCCGCGCGATCCGCGCCGCGCAGCGCCGCGTCCTCGTGGCCACTCCCTACTTCATTCCCGGCTTCCGCCTCCGTCACTGCCTCCGAGTCGCCGCGCGGCGGGGCCTCGACGTCCGGCTCCTCCTCCCCGGTCCCCGGACGGACCAGTTCGCCGTCCGCCTCGCGGGCCGCCGCCACTACGGCTCTCTCCTCGGCTCGGGAGTCCGGATCTTCGAGTTCCAGCGCGGGTTCCTCCACTCGAAGGTCGCGCTCGTCGACCTCGCCTGGGGCGCGGTCGGCTCCTCGAACCTCGACTCCTGGAGCGCCCGGTTCAACCTCGAGGCGGACCTCGAGGTCCTCTCGCCCGGGGGACTGCGCGGGCTCGAGTCGCGCTTCCTCGAGGACCTCGGCGCCGCCCGGGAGATCGGGCTCGCGGACTGGGCGAGGAGGCCGCTGCGCAGCCGGATCCTCGAGCGCGTCTTCGGATGGTTCGACCCGGTGCTGTGAGCGGCGGATTGATCGGGGGAACGCCCCTCCCTACCTTTCCGCCCCCTCGCTTCCCCGGAGCTCGTCGTGACGAAGACCCGCGCGATCCACTCGTCCCTCTTCCTCGTCCTCCCGTGCGCCCTCCTCGTCGCCTGCCGCACCGGAGAGGGAGGGGACTCCCGCGTCTTCCGGAGGGAGGGGGTCGACTGGTCGAAGTACTCGATCGTCTACGTCGAGCCTCCCGTCGTGACGACGAGCGCCGAGCGGAACGAGAAGGTCGACGCGATCCTCGACGAGATCCAGGCGATCGCGGAGGCCTCGCTCCTCGCCTCCTTCCAGCACGCCCGGAGGTTCGAGAACGTGACGCAGAGGGGCGTCGAGCAGGTCACGGGGAGGACCCTCGTCTGCCGGTGCGCGATCGACGTGAACTTCGGGAACACGGCCCTGCGGATGATGGTCGGCTTCGGCGCGGGGCGGAGCGGCCTCGCCATGACGCCGGCCCTCCACGACGCCGACACGGGAGACCTCCTCCTCTCCTATCAGGGGTGGGGGGGCGCGATCAGCGGATGGGGAAGCCAGGTCGTCGAGAAGATGCGCGTCGACGCGACGCGGGTGGCGAACTACTTCGTCACCCTCCTCCCCCGGCCGGCGGGCGGCTGAGCCGCCCCTGCCGCCGGACGTTCCGACGCCTCCCGCTTCCCGAACTCGGACAGCCCCGCGAGCATTCCCGGCGCGTCGAGGTCGTAGCGGCAGATCTCGAGGAGGTAGCGTTCGAGGAACGCCGCCTCGGCCCCGTCCCGCGACCGGCCTCTTCCCCAATGGCCACGCGGGGCGCGGGGCCGCGATCCGCACACAAGGAGCGGGGTCCGCGAGAGGCCAAGGAACGCGCCCCGGCGGTGACTCAGGTACCGGCCTCGGACTTCGCCGGCGCGGCGCTCTTGTAGGTGTGCACCTTCAGGTCTGCGCGACACACGCCCGCTGCGGCTCCTCTGTCACGGAAGGCGAGGAGACCCTCGGTCATTCCCTCCCCGTCGAGGTTGTAGCGGCAGACCTCAAGGAGGTAGCGGCGCAGCAACTCGAAGGGCATCCCCGTCTCCCTCGCGGCCTCCTGCGCGATCCTCTCCCGGGCCTCAAGCCCTCGCTTCGCGGCCTGGGCGAAGGCCTCCTCGAGGCCGCGGAGATCGGCTCCGGGCCGGACGATCCAGAGCGCAAAAACGATGGGTAGGCCCGTCCACTCCTTCCAGGCGGCGGCGAGGTCGACCTCCTCGTACCCCTGGAGCGCGCTCGTCCGGAGAGCCTCGTCCCCGATCCGAAGGAAGGCATCGGTCAGGTCCTTCGCCTCGTCGAGTCGGGAGGGAGCCTCGCGGTACTCGATCCGGTGCGGGACCCACGCATTTAGGAGGGTGCGCACAAGGGCGGCCGCCGACTGGCTCGCCGAGTCGAGCGAGACGGTCCGGATGGCGGGAAGCGGGCGACGGGAGTAGAGCTTGACGCTTCCCACCTCTCCGTCTGCGCCGATGCACAGGTGGGGGAGGACCGTGTAGCCCGGCCGCCGGAAGAGCTCGATCGAGGAGGCGAGGGCGACGTCGAGTGTGCCGGCCCGGAGGTCCTCGACGAGCCGGGAGGGCACGTCGCGAGTAAGAGCAATCCCAGGCTCCTCGTCGAGCCCGTCGAGGAGAGGACGCGCGACGAGGTATGGGGGGGCGCCGACGCGGACGGGACTCATAGAGGTGGGGTTTGCGTGCTCAGCTTTCAATTGGGGGGCCTGGTCTCCGGACCCGGATACTTAGGATAGAACATGGACCCAAATGAATGATCGAGTTCGCCAACAGAGATCGCAAACGAGAGTCCCTCGTAACGGTCCTTTCTGAACCCCCAAGCAACGATTCCTACAACCTTCCCGGTTCGTGCAGAAACCAGAGGTCCGCCAGAATTGCCAGGATTAATTGCCGCATCCGTCTGAATACACCGAACGCCATCGACTTCCCTAATCGCGCTTACGATCCCTCTTGTAACCGAGGTCTCCAGGCCCCTAGGACTCCCGATCGCATACACCTCGTCACCAACGACTACGTCCGTCCCCAGTTCAGCGAAATGGAGTTGACCGATCCCGACTTTGACGAGAGCTAGATCGCGGTGTGCGTCCCTCGCCAGGACGCGACCAGGGAGTTCCCGTCCATTCCTGAGTCGGACGGTCACAACCCTCTCTCGTGCCACCACATGTTCGTTTGTCGCGACAACGCCGTCCGCTGTGAGCACGGTGCCACTGCCAAGGGAGTCTCCCGTTTCGATACACACCACACTGTCGGTGTGGGCCTCGACGGGCCCTGTCGGTCGGGAGGTCGGTCGCTCGATGGGAATTGATGGTTGTGTCGGACCCCACGAAGGGACGTCGGTGAATCTGACGAGCACGGAGTCGGCATTCTCGAGTGCGGCGAGCCGCTGTAGGGCTTGGTCCAGGAGAGCGTGATACGAGCTGCGAACAAGTTGCTCAGCTTGGCGTCGGATGTCGCTCTCGAAGGCTGATCGAAACTGCCAGAAACTAACCTTTTGTGAAGTAGTGCCACGGAATCTGACCGTAGTGAGGGAGCGCTCTTCGCCATTCATCGAACTGTGCCCGATAATTTGGCGCACCGGGGCCGACGACCACTTCGGTCGCCATCGTCCCGTTTTCCGGGACGCAGATCTTGTCCGTGCAGGCGAGCCAGAGCGCACTTGCGCGCACCGGAACCACGCCCTTCGCGTCCTTCGGGACCTTCAGCCGGACGAGCACGGCATAATCGTGTTCGTAGACGTAGTTCATTATGCCGGCGATGCTCAGCCGCCCCGGCACCGGATAGCGCAACGGCCCGATCGAATAGCCCGGCGGGAGCTC
>CBRGOK010000143.1:0-8016 GCA_967798035.1 uncultured bacterium | reverse complement strand
GCTTCCCCGGGTGCGCGGGGTGGGGGCCGGCGCGCCTGCCCCCGGGCGAAGGGGGGGGGCCGGAATCCCCTTCCCGACTCCCCCGAGCCCCGTCGAGAGGCCGTTCATCCGGACGATGGATTCGGAAGGATGCGCCGACCCTTTCCCCCCCTCCCCTCCCGCCGCCGCGAGGCCGTCGCAGGGCCGAAGGGGGGGAAGAGGCGGGACGGAGTCCATGCCGGGGGCGCGAGGCTAGCCGGAGGACCCGGCTCGGAGAAGGATCAGCCCCGCGGGGGGCTACCGAAGTCGAATTCCGCCCGGACCGCCTTGTCCCGGTCGGTCGGGGCGAGCTCGCCGAGGAGCTTCTGCGGCAGGCGCGCGAGGTACTTCCGCCGGCGGAGGAGGGCGCGCCGCGCCAGGGGGGAGAACGCCTCCGGTGCCCGCCACTCGAGGCCCGAGGCGTGCGCGGCGTCCGTCGGGGCGAGCCCGACCGGCCGCCAGGCGAAGAGCCGCTCGGCCCGGCTGCGGAGGGCGAGGCGCGCGGCGAGGGAGACCTCGAGGAGGGGCGAGATGGAGGCGGGGACGGCGACGAGGTTCGCGAGGCAGCTCGCGTAGCGGGCGTCGCTCGCCGTGTCGGGCCAGACGGTGCGGACCGCAAAGCGCACCGGCGAGAGCCGCGGCGCGACGAGGCGAAGGAACAGCCGCGCGAGCGCCCGGTCGTCGTAGAGCTTGACCGCGACGGGGGCGAGGTTCGTCGGGTCGTCCCAGTCGGCCCGGAAGATCCGGGGGCCCCAGTCGAGGGCGGTCGTCCCCACGGCCTCGTCCCCCCGCGCGAGGCGGCACCATGGATTGAGGACCGGCAGGAGGTAGAAGGCCTCCGGGTTCGCCCAGAGGGCCCCGTGCGAGACGAGGCCGCAGACGTCCCGCCGCGCGCGCCCGAGGGCGTGCTCGCCGATCGCGGAGGCGTCGACCCAGTTGCGGGTCCCCATCAGACCAAGTCTGTGTCCCCGAGGGTGTAGAACCAGCGGCGCCGGAGCCACTCCGCGTCGTACCGAACGTCGAAGGGGCGCCCCACCATGCTGTAATCGGTCGGAGCCACCCGGAAACCTTCGCGCTGGAACCAGCCATACCAGGGACTCGAGTCGGGGAAGACCGCCCCGAGGACGGCGGCCCCCTCCTGCCGCGCGCACCCCAGCGCCCAGGCGAGGAGGGCCCGGGCGACCTCCCCGTCCGCGAAGGGGACGACCCAGTCGCAGAGGACCCCCGCGTCCGGGGCGAGGAAGGGCGTGCGACGGAACACGGCGAGGCCCCTCCACCCTCCCCGCGGATCCCGCGCGACCGCCAGCCGGTATCCGAAGGACTCGGGGGCGGAGGCGTAGCGCCAGTCGAGATAGGTCGAATCGCGGACGCTCGCCGCGGCGGACTCCGGCGCGACCCGCCCCCACAGCGCGTCCGCCTCCGGGCCGAAGCGGGCGACCTCCTCCACGGCGATCGCGGAAGGGGGGGGAGAGTGAGGAACGGGCGGCTCGCGGAAGAGGAGCGTCTCGGTCCTCACGATCTCGTAGTGCAGGTGGGCGGCTCCGACACGCCAGGCGGCCGGCACGGGATAGCCGTACATGACGACGTCCCGATCGGCCCCTCCGTGCGCCTCGAAGAAGGGCTCCGCCGTCCGGACCATGAGACCCCCGCCCCGGTGCGCCGGGTCGACCATCGAGTCGACGATCTGGCCGAAGACCGCCGGGCGGCCCTCGAGGAGGACGCGCACGGGGATGGAGGCGAACTGCGAGACGACCTCCTCCCCGCGCAGCCCGACCCAGATCCGCGTGCCGGCGGGATTCTCCCGGAACCGCCAGCGCCATTCCCGCTCGGTCCTTTCCGGGACGCCGGGACGCCCGAACACCCGACCGAACAGCCGGAGGATCCCCTTCTCGTCCCCCGGCTGGTACGGGCGGATCGCGTAGGTTTCCGTGCTCACGGGACGAGGTCGTCCTCGCGGGTCGAGTCGCCGATCGTCGTGGACCCCTCGGCCCCCCGCCCGGGCGCGGCCCGATCCCTACCGGCGGCGAGCCTTCCGGGGAGCCGGCCTGCGGGGAGCGGCCTTCGCCCGTGCGACGCTCTTCTTCCGAGGCTTGGCGGACTTCGGCTCGGGACGGCGGGCGGCCGGCTTCGAGCCCTTCGGGGGTCCCCCGCGCGCCGCGCCGGCCCTCGACGGCTCCGGCTTCACGGCCGCCGCCTTCCCCGTTTCCGGCGCCGGCTTCCCCTGCGGCCGGCCGGGGGGAGCCTTCGGCGGCGCAGCGCGGAGGACCGCCGCTCCCGCCTTCGCCGCCGGAGCGGGCGGCTTCGGGACCGCGGGCGCGGGCTTTCCCGGAAGCACGGGCTTTCCCGGAAGCGCGGGCTTTCCGGCAAGCGCGGGGGTCGCCACCTTCCCCGCCGCCGGGGGGGCGGCGGGCTTGGGCTTCTTCTTCGCGCGCGACTTCGACTTCGAGGATCCCGACCCCGTCGGCAGCTCGAGCGGCGGCGGCTCCGTCCCCGGCGGGTAGACGAGCCGCCTGTCGATCTCCGCCTTCACCAGCACGAACGTCAGCGCCTCGCGGAGGAAGGTACGCAGCTTCTCGCGGTCGTCCCGTTTCCCGTCGCAGAAGAGGGGCGCCCCGAGGACGACCCGGCCCTCCTTGCGCAGGACGAGCAGGCCGCAGTCGTGGAGCCGCCGCGCGAGGTAGTCCTCGTACTCCCCCCCGTTCAGGGCGGGATGGAAGATCACGGCCCCGTCCTCCCGGACCTCGAAGGAGGCCCGCCACGCGAACGCGTCCCCCTGCTTGTCGGGATCGAGGTAGATCGTCAGGCTCCCGGGGAACTCCTCCTCGTGGATGAGGAGGTCGACCCGGTTCACCGACTGCTCGGGCATCCGGACGGAGATCGAGAGCCCCTGGTCCTCCTTCCCGGAGAACTCCTTCAGGCGATCGGTCGCCCGGGCCTCCAGGACCTCGGCGCGCCTTTCCCGGTCGAGGGGCACGATGAGCCCCTCGAAGGCCACTGACCTCAAGGTCTTACGGACGCTCGCCTTCGAGGAACCCAAGCCGGTCGACTCCTGGAATCGGTCTAAATCTCGACGCTAACTGGCGGGAGCGCATGGGAATCGAACCCACCAGGGAGGTTGATCGCCCCCCTCACCGGCTTTGAAGACCGGGCGGCACACCAGCACCGATCCGCTCCCGGGTGGCGCGCGGCGTATTTACCGTTGTTCTGCTTTCGAGTCCATCGAGAGAGAATCCGCGCGGGGAGTCCGATTCGGGGCTCCCCCCCGGACGGACCCTTTCGGGGGAACGGGAGAGCGTGGGCTCTCCAGGAGGAATCCGCGTACCCCATTCCATTGGGCGGCAAGAGATTACACCGGTGCGACCGGCCGATTCGCCGCCTTCCCCTCAGACCACGCGGAGCCTCGCCCTTCCCGCCGGCTCCACCCGGCCGATCCCCACACCCTGAACCCCCTTCGTGGCGAAGGCCCGCTCGAGGAGGGTCGCCGCCTCCGGTCCCACGCAGATGAGCAGGCCCCCCGACGTCTCCGCGTCGAACAGCAGGTCCGCCTTCCACCGGGGGACGGAGGGGGAGATCTCGACCAGGTCGGCGAGCGCCTCCCGACCGCGCTTCGCCCCTCCCGAGAGGACCCCCTTCCGGGCGAGGGTCTCCGACTCGGGGAAGATCGGGACCCGCTCCGACTCGAAGACGAGGGAGACGCCGGAGGCGAGGGCGATGTTGCGGGAGTGGCCGAGGAGGCCGTACCCCGTGATGTCCGTGCAGGCGTGGGCGCCCGCCTCGTTCATCGCCGCCGCGGCCGCCGCGTTGAGCGTCGCCATCTGCCGCTGCGCCGCGGCGATCCCGTCGGGGGAGATCTGCTCGGTCTTGATCGCCGTCGAGGCGGCTCCCATCCCGAGCGGCTTCGTCAGGTAGAGGAGGTCCCCCGGGCGCGCCCCGGCATTCGTCACGACCCGCCTCGGGTCGATGAGGCCGGTCACGGACATCCCGAAGAAGACGTGGTCGGAGCGGATCGTGTGCCCCCCCGCGAGGACCGCGCCCGCCTCCCGCACCTTCTCCAACCCGCCGCGCAGGATCTCCCCGATCACCTCCCGGTCGAACCCGTCGGGGAACCCCGCGATGTTGAGGACCGACAGCGGCTCCCCCCCCATCGCGTAGACGTCCGAGAGGGAGTTCGCCGCCGCGATCGCGCCGAACATGCGCGGGTCGTCGACGATCGGCGGGAAGAAGTCGACCGTCAGCACGAGCGCGCGGTTCTCGTCGAGGCGGACGATCCCCGCGTCGTCGAACGTCTGGGGTCCGACGAGGAGGCGCGGGTCGTCCACCGAGCCGAGCTGGCGCAGCACGTGCGCCAGGTCCCCGAGGGACATCTTCGCCGCTCAGCCGGCGCAGTCGCTGTAGGAGGTGAGTCGCTTCTTGCGTCCGAGCATGGAGTCCTATCCTACGACGCGAGGGAGGCGCGGATCGCCGCGAGGAGCGCCTCCTCGTCCCCCGGCAGGAGGGTGCGGGGATCCAGGACGACGGCGTCGTCGCGGACCCGGGCGTACACGGGAGGCTCCCCTTCCCGGAGGCGGGCGAGGAGGGCCTCGGCGGGGAGACGTCCCGACCGCAGCGCGACCACGCGGGTCGGGAGGGGAGCCTCGGGCGCCGAGCCGCTGCCGGCGCGGGAGGTGTCCTCCTCGACCCTCACCTCCAGTCCGTTCGCCCCGAGGCGGACGACCTCCTCCGCGATGCGCTTCGCCGCCGCCTCGATCTCCCCGATCGGGGCGAGGAGCATGCGCAGAGTCGGGATGCGCGAGGCGGCCGACGGACCCTCGAGGTAGATCCGGAGGGTCGCCTCGAGCGCGGCGAGCGTCCCCTTGTCGAGGCGCAGCGCGCGGAACAGGGGGTTCGCCCGGCATCGCTCGACCGCATCCTTCCGACCGACAAGGACCCCGGCCTGCGGCCCTCCGAGGAGCTTGTCCCCGCTGAAGAAGACGAGGTCGCACCCCGCCCGGAGCGAGGCCTGGACGAGGGGCTCCTGCGCGAGGACGCCTCCACCCTCCGCGAGGATCCTCCCCGAGCCGAGGTCGTGGAGGACGGGGATCCGCAGCTCCTTCCCGAGCGCGGCGAGCTCCTCGATCCCGACCTCGTGGGCGAAGCCCTCGATCCGGAAGTTCGACCGGTGGACCTTGAGGAGGCAGCCGGTCCGCTCCGTCACGGCCCGGCGGTAGTCCTCGAGGTAGGTCCGGTTCGTCGTGCCGACCTCGACCAGGCGCGACCCGCTGCGCGCCATCACGTCCGGCATCCGGAAGGCCCCGCCGATCTCGACCAGCTCCCCCCGCGAGAGGATCGCCTCCCGCCCCTCCGCGACGGTGTTCAGCGCGAGGAAGGTCGCCCCCGCGTTGTTGTTGACCGCGGTGGCTCCCTCCGCCCCGAGGAGCCGGGCGAGGAGATCGGCGACGGCGCTCTCCCGCCGGCCGCGCTTGCCGGTCTCCTCGTCGACTTCGAGGAGGCAGTAGCGCCCGAGCGCCTCGGCCGCGGCCGCCACCGCCTCCGCGGCGAGCGGCGCCCTCCCGAGACCGGTGTGGAGCACGACCCCGGTCGCGTTGACGACCCGCCGGAGCCGCATCCCCCCGCTGCGCCGGAGCTCCGCGGCGGTCTCCTCCTCCACGCGCTCGGCGAGGCCGCCGCGGCCGTCCCCGCGACCGGCGCGCAGGTCCCCGCGCAGCCGCTCGAGGGCGGCGTCGAGGGCGTCGAGGACGAGCGGGCGGGGGTAGGACCGGAGCAGCTCGTCGACCTTGGGCACCCGCCGGAGGGGATTGCCGGTCGACGCCATGGCCCGAGTATGTTTCGGCGCGCCCCCGGGGGGCCAGGTCCGGCGCCTTGCGCGACCCTCCGAGGAGCCCTACTTTCGATCGAATGCGCCGACCCTGGAGGATCCGGAACGCCGAGCCCGCGCTCGTGTCCCGCCTCGCGGGGGACCTCGGGGTCTCCCCGCTCACGGCGCGGCTCCTCGTCCTGCGCGGCCTCGACTCGCCCGGCGCGGCGCGCCGCCACCTCCAGCCGGCGATCGAGGACCTCCACGACCCCTTCGGTCTCCCCGACATGGAGCGCGCCGCCTCGCGCGTGGCGCGCGCGCTCGAGGGGCGGGAGCGGATCCTGGTCCACGGCGACTACGACGTCGACGGCATGATCGGCGCCTCGCTCCTCGTCCAGTTCGGCCGGCTGTTCGGCGCGGACGTCGCGGCGCACATCCCCGACCGCGCGCGCGACGGCTTCTCGATCCGCGAGCCGGCGATCGAGCGGGTGCGGCGGGAGAAGATCTCCCTCGTCCTCACCGTCGACAACGGCACGGGGGCGGTCGAGGCGGTCGACCGGCTCGGGAAGGAGGGGGCCGACGTCGTCGTCACGGACCACCACCTGCCGGGGTCCCGGTGCGCGCCCGCCTACGCGCTCGTCAACCCGCGGCTCCCCGGGAGCCGGTACCCCTACCCCGGCCTGTGCGGGTCGGGGGTCGCCTTCAAGCTCGCGTGGGCCGTGGCCGAGCGGCTCTCCCCCGCGCGCAAGCGCTCCGCGCCCGTCCAGGAGTTCCTCCACGACGCGCTCGCCGCCGTGGCGATCGCGACGATCGCCGACCTCGCCCCGCTCGACGGGGAGAACCGGACCCTCGTGCGGTTCGGCCTCGCGGCGCTGCGCGCGACGACGAACCCGGGGCTGCGCGCCCTCCTCGAGACCCTCGCGGGGCGCGGCCCGAGCGCGGAGGACGTGGCGTTCCGCATCGCGCCGAGGCTCAACGCGGCCGGGAGGCTCGGCCGCCACGAGGTCGCCCTCGAGTGCCTGACGACCCCGAGCCACGAGCGGGCGGCCTCCTGCGTCCGGGAGCTCGAGCGGCTCAACGGGAAGCGCCAGCGCCTCGACCGGGCGGCGACGGAGGAGGCGCGCGCGCGCGTCCGCGCGGAGATCGACCTCGCGCGCGAGCCGGTGATCCTGCTGGCGAGCGAGACGTGGCATCCCGGCATCCTCGGCCTGGGGGCCGCGCGACTCGCCGAGGAGTTCCAGCGCCCCGTCGCGCTCGTCGCCCTCTCGGAGGGCCTCGGCCGCGCGTCGGTCCGCGCGCCCGAGGGGTTCCACCACCCGTCCATGCTGGAGGGGTGCGCGGACCTCCTCGTCCAGTTCGGGGGGCACCCGCGGGCGGCCGGCTTCGAGGTCCGGGCGGAGAATCTCGGGCCCCTCCGCCGTCGCCTCGCCGAGACCGTCCGCGCCCCCGCGCCCGCGCCGCTCGCGATCGACGCGGAGATCCCCCTCCCCTCGCTCACCCCCGAGCTCCACCGGGAGATCGGCCGGCTCGAGCCCTTCGGCGCGGGGAACGAGGCCCCCCTCTTCGCCGCGGGCGGGGTCGAGGTCCTCGAGCCCGCGCGGCGCGCCCCCCGCGGGGAGTGGGTCCTCACGCTCCGGGAAAAGGACGCCATCGTGCGCGCCCGAACGCGCACGGCGGGCCTCGAGGGGGTCCCGGCCGGGGCCGAGGTCTCGATCGCCTACACTCCGCTGCGGCCCCGCGACGGGGGCGAAGGGGAGATCCGCCTGCGCGACCTCTGCGCGGAGCCCGCCCCGGCCTTCGTCGCCTGAGACGAGGCGCAGCCGGCCCTCGGTGACCGACCTCCTCCGCCAGCTCGTCGAGGTCTTCCTCCATCTCGACGCCCACCTCAACGAGTGGGCCGCGCAGCTCGGCCCCTGGCTCTACGCCGTCCTCTTCGGAATCATCTTCTGCGAGACGGGACTCGTGGTCACTCCCTTCCTCCCGGGGGACTCCCTCCTCTTCGCGGTCGGCGCCCTCGCCTCGATCGAGGGCTCCCCGATCCGCCTCCCCCTCCTCCTCGTCCTCCTCAGCGTCGCCGCGGTCGCCGGAGACTCCGCCAACTACGCGATCGGCCTGCGCCTCGGCCCGAAGGTCTTCCGGCGGACGGACTCCCGGTTCCTCAACCGCACCCACCTCCTGCGCACGCAGGCCTTCTACGAGAAGCA
>CBRGOK010000142.1:0-8029 GCA_967798035.1 uncultured bacterium | reverse complement strand
CGCGGCCCGAGGCAGGTGGGAGAACTATCCCCCGGCCTCGTCGAGATCGTCAAACCGGGTCCCCTCGTTCCGGAGGAGGGTCGGCCGCTGCAAGATGGTCCCCCATGGATACCTGCGCCTCGGACCCCCTTCCCTTCGAGCCCGACATTTCGAAGGCGCAGACCCCCCCGGCGCCCTTCTACCTCGACGGGGCCCGCTTCGAGGAGGAGAAGGACCGGATCTTCGGCCGGACCTGGCAGTGGGCGGGCCACGCCTCCGACGTCGCGAAGCCGGGGGACTTCCTCGCTTCCGAGATCGCCGGGGAGCCCATCGTCCTCGTTCGCGACGCGGGGGGGACCCTCCACGCCTTCTCGAACGTCTGCCGTCACCGCGGCAGCATCGTCGCCTGCGGGAAAGGGAACCGCCGCTCCCTCCAGTGCCCCTACCACGGCTGGACCTACGGCCTCGACGGGGCCCTCCTCGCCGCCCCGGAGTTCGACGGGGTGCGCGACTTCGACAAGTCGGCGGTCCGGCTCCCCCCCTTCCGGGCCGAGACCTGGGGGCCCTTCGCCCTCGCGAACCTCTCCACGGAGGGGCCGACCGTCCCCGAGGTCCTGGCGGGAATCCCCGGCGAGATCGCGCGCCTGCGGTGCGACCTCCCGCGCCTGCGCTTCCACTCCCGCAAGGACTACCCCGTCCGCTGCAACTGGAAGGTCTACGTCGACAACTTCCTCGAGGGCTACCACGTCCCGACCGCGCATCCCTCCCTCCTGCGCGAGCTCGACATGGACCGCTACCGGGTCGACACCTTCCGCTTCCACTCGAGCCAGTTCGCCCCCCTGAAGCCGGGCAAAGTGGGGGAGTCCCGTCGCTACGGCGACCCCGACGCCTCGGCGGGCGCCCTCTACTACTGGGTCTTCCCGAACTGGATGCTCAACGTCTATCCCGACAACCTCTCCCTCAACGTCGTCCTCCCCCTCGGGCCGGAGGAGTGCCTCGTCGTCTTCGAGTGGTACTTCTTCGAGGGGACCCAGGACCTCGAGCGGACCGCGGAGAAGACGATCGCGTTCAGCGACCAGATCCAGCGCGAGGACATGGAGATCTGCGAGAGGGTGCAGCGGGGGCTGCGCTCGAGCCGCTACACCCGCGGCCGCTACTCCGTCCGGCGCGAGAACGGCGTCCACCACTTCCACGGCCTCGTTCACGAGTTCCTGGCGAGCGAGGCCCGGGACCGGGCGCCGAGGTAGAGCGCCCCGGCGATCCCGAGGAGGAACCCGCAGCCGCCGAGCACCTTGGCGAGGTGCTTCCACGATTCCCCCGGGGCGACCAGCGCCAGGACGACGGCGAGGAGGGTCGAGAGGAAGCCGAGGCTCGCGGGAACCAGGGAGGCCGGTCCGCGCGTCGGGTCGAGCCGCGCCCCCCGGAAGTGGGCCGCGAAGAGATAGAGGTAGGGGATGAAGTAGAGGACCGTGGTCGCGTCATTGAGAACGAGGTAGGTCTCTCCCACGGTCGACCCGGCGTTCGCGAGGAGGGCGATCCCGCTCGAGATCCCCGCCTGCCAGAGGAGGGAGACATGGGGGGTCCCGAACCGCGGGTGGACGCGCGCGAGGGAGGAGGGAAGGTAGCGGTCGACGCCGACGGCGTGGGGCATCCGCCCGGATCCGGCGAGCCACGCCCCGAAGTTCCCGAGGCCTCCGAGGGCGAGAAGGAGGGCGAGGACCGAGACGGGCGCGAGGACCCCCAGGGCCGCGAATCCGCGCTCGAGCGCCTGGAGGATCCCTCGGGTCTCGCTCAGGCCTCCCGACCCCGCGAGGAGGAGGGAGGCGAGCGTCCCGAGCGCATAGATCGAGACGACGGCGATCCCGGCGAGGACGACCGATCTCGGGAGGCTTCGCCCCGGGTCCCGGATCTCCCCGCCCATCGTGCTCGCCAGCTCGAGCCCGGCGAGGGCGAAGCAGATCGAGGACCAGGTCCGCCAGGTGTCGAGGCGGGCGAAGTCGGGGAGGGGATTTCCGAGCGCGGGCGCCTCCCGGAAGGACAGGACCCCGGCGCCGACGACGAGGAGCGCGCAGGGGACGAAGATCGAGAGGGCGCCGACGATCTGGACCCAGCGGCCGAAACGCACTCCCGCGACGTTGAGCCCCGTGATCGCCCAGATCGTGCCGATCGTGAAGACCGCGACGAAGGTCGGGCTCGCGGAGGCCTCCGGCCCGAGGAGCACGGTCGCGACGATGTCCGCGACGAAGGTGAGGAGGGCGGGGAAGTAGACGAGGTTGCTGACGACGTACGACCAGGCGCAGACGAAGCCGTGGAGAGGCCCGAACGCCGCCTTCGTCCACCGGTAGAGCCCCCCCTGCTCGGGCATCCTCCGGGAGAGGTCGAGGACGACCCAGGCCCCCGGGAGGAAGAAGACGAGGAAGGAAAGCCCCCACAGGGAGAGGGAGGAGGGCCCGCGGGCGGCGGCGAGCGAGATCCACCGGACGCTGACGACCGCCGTGACGTGGAAGAGGACGAGGTCGCGGAGCGACCACTCCCGGCGCAGTTCCCCGCTCACGCCGCGGGAGCGGCCTCCGCCCCCAGCGCGGCGGCGAACCCCTCCTCGATCGAGGTCCAGGAGAACCGGTCGAGGAGGGCGAGGAGCTTGCGGCGGTGCCGCCGCAGCCCCGTGTGCTGGACGAAGGACTCGAGAAGGGAGAGGTCGAGCCGGTACCGCGGCGCCTCCGGGTCCAGCTCGCGCGGATGGAGGTAGATCATGGCGAACCCTCCCCGTCGCTGTTCCCGCCGGAGGAACCAGGTCTCGAGGAGCCCCGGGAGGAGCCGCATCGAGAATCCCCCTCCCCGGGGCAGGCGCATCCCGAGGAGGGTGAGGGAGGGGAGGGGGACCTCCAGCAGGCGGGCGCCCGCCGGGGTCCGGAGGTTAAACGGGGAGCCGGGGGTTCCGGGGATCCCGAAGAGGTAGCTGGAGACCGGGGCGAGGCTCGAGTCGTACCGGTAGCCCGCCTCCGCGATCCGGTCGAAGGCCCAGAGCGTCTCCCGGACGATCGAGGCCGACGGCGCGCGGAAGCCGATCGGGGGCCGGCCGCACGCCGCGGCGATGGCGTCGCGGCCGCGGCGCAGCGACTCCGAGAACCGCTCCGGGCCCTGCCCGCGGACCAGTTCGTGCTCGAAGCCGTGGCAGCCGACCTCGTGTCCCTCGCGCGCGATCCGCTCGACGAGCCGGGGGAATCGCTCCGCGACGCGGCCGAGGACGAAGAAGGTTGCCCTGTGCCCTCGCGCGGCGAGGAGGGGGCGGCTCGGGTCTGTGTCCCGCTCGCCCGTGGGGGGGGGGACGACGGGCGGCCGGCGGCTCCGGTTGTTCGCGGCCACCCAGCCCGCGACGTCGACGGTGAGGAGGGGTCGACCCCGAGGGGGGGTGACCGGGCTCACCTCGAATCCCTGCGGGAACGCGCCCATGCGGGAGGCGGAAGATACACCCCTCGCCCCCGACTTTGTGGACGCGGGCGAGTCCCCCGCCTACGATCCGCCCCTGGCTGAGGTAGGCATGGCCGGGGCACCCGAAGATCTCTCGCAGACGATCAGCCTGATCCGCAAGGCGCGCGAGGGGGACGCGACTGCCGTCAACCGGCTCTTCGACCGCTACTCGCGCTTCGCCGTCGAGTGCGCCCGCCGGTCCGCGGGCGAGGCCCTCAAGAAAAAGGAGGAGGTCGAGGACCTCGCGCAGAGCGCCCTCGCCGAGGTCTGGAGGGACTTCCGGAAGTTCGACTACCGGGGGATCGGCTCGCTCGACCGCTTCGTGAAGCAGGTCGTCGAGCACAAGGTCATGAAGAAGGCGGAGTACTGGGGCGCCCAGCGGCGGAACGCGAAGCTCGAGCGGCCCATGCAGACGACGGGGGGCGATCTCTCCGAGACGGCGAGGATCGAGACTCCCCCCGATCCGCTCACGACGACGCGCGTCGTCGTCCAGCACGAGACCCAGGAGCGCGTCCGCGAGGCGATCGGGCGACTCCCCGAGGAGCACGCCACCCCGCTCCAGCTGCACTTCCTCGATGGGCTCTCCTTGAAAGAGGTCGCGGAGCGACTCTCCCTTCCCAGCGCCGACGCCGCGCGGATGCGGGTCCAGCGCGCCCGCGAGGCCATGCGCCTGGTCCTGGAGGGGAACAAGGGGGGGGGGTCGGGGGGGGACTCGTTCCGTCCGGCCTCGATTCCGGCTTTCCGGCATGGAACACGAGTGATGACCCCTTCCGCGGTTCTCAGGAAGTTGCTGGCGCTGGTCCGCCGCGCGGACCGCGTCGTCGCGGGTTGGATCGGGGGGAGGGCGGAGTCCCCTCGCGCCCCGAGCCGATGTTCCGCCGATCGCGCGGTCGACCACCCGGCCGATGACCCGGTCGAGAGTCCGGCCGATCGCGAACGGCTCCGGAAGGTGCTCGAACGGCTTCCAAAGGAGCACGCGATCCTGCTTCGGTGGGTCTTCCTCGATGGGCTCACGATGCAGGAGGTGGCGGTGAGACTCTCCCTACGCAACACGGAGGCTGCGCGAAAGCGGTTGCAGCGCGCCCTGCATGCGGTTCGCAAGCGAATGCAAGGGGACCTGGAAGGACCTGCTCGAGATCCGGAAGGAGGGGACTTCCCGAGGCCGAAGGCGTCCGGCCTCGCCCCGTCGGCCGGTTCGCCGGCGCAGGCTGCACTTCGGGAATTCATTCGAAGGCGATTCCGGATAGCCATCGAACGGCTCCCCGAGCGTCTCGCGATACCCCTCCGGCTGTGCATGGACGAGGGGCTCTCGGCCGAGGAGTTGGCGGACAGGCTCCAGCTGGGGAGCGCCTCCGCCGCGCGGAGGCGGATCGCACGCTCGCTCCGCGCCCTGCGCAAGCTCCCCGAGTGGCCCTGGTGGCGTGGCGGATCGAGGCCGGAATGGGGCGGGACCTGACGCGCCCCCGAGTCGCCTTGGGAGAGACGTGATCACCCCGTCGGCCGTGGTCAGAAAGGTCCGCGCCCTGCTCCGCTTCGTGTGACGGATGGTCGAGCGCAAGACCCGCAAGGAGCCGAAGTCCGCGATCATCCGGCGGCGCCAGGAGGAACGCGCCGGGACCCCTCTCCCGCCTACGGAGGCCCTCTCGGAGTCGAGCAGGTTCAAGCCCGCCCCGGAGGATCTCGACGCGACGGTGCTCGCGCCCCCGCCTGGGATGCAGGAACGACTCAGAAGGGTTCTCGAGAGGCTCCCCGAGGAGCAGCGATCCCTCTCCGGTTGCACTTCCGCGAGGGGCTCTCGATGCCGGAGGTGGCGGAGAGGCTAGGCCTCCCCAGCACCAACGCCGCACGGAGGCGGTTCCAGCTCGCCATCACGGCGGTGCGCAAGCTCCTGGAAGCCAACACCCAGGACTAGCCGGTCCGGGGATCCGTTCGGTCCCCGCCGGAACCCGGCTCCTTCGATCACTGACCTGATCGCAAGGAGACCCCCATGCGCAGCCTCCGACAGAACGCCTTCGCCGTCCTCGCCCTCCTCCCCTTCGCGGCCCCCGCCTCGGCCAACCCGGACGGCATCCTCCCCGGGCCCACGACGGACGCGCCGGAGGTCTTCTCGATGGAGATCGCGGGAGGGGAGAGCGGGTACCAGATGCGGTTCGCGCTCTACGCCGACCGGACCTTCGAGATGGCGTACCAGGGAGTGCTGGTCCTGGTCGAGACGGCCGCGCCGGAGGTCTACCAGGACTTCGTCTTTGAGCTGCGGTCGGGCGGGTTCCTCGACCTCGAGCCGCTCCGGATGGCCGCGAAGGCGTCGAAGAGGGCCCTCGGAGACCCCCTCGTCACCTCGCTCTCGGCCTACGCCGGGCTTGCCACCTTCTCCTATGCGGGGGAAAACTACGCGGTGATCCCGGAGGTCGTCCAGAACGTCCAGGCCGCGTTCGAGGACCTGATCCTCGACGTGGTCCTGGCCTCGGGGTTCGTGGCCGCGTAGCCGCGAGCGTCGACCACCCCGCGACAGGCGGGCGGGCAGCGGGCCCGTCCGCCTGTCGCGCTTTCATCGGATCGCCTTCGGCGCCTTTCGCCCCTCGGGGACGAGGGAGCGGAGGGGAGAGGAGCCCCGCCGGCGGACGAAGTCCTGACGCGCCGCCTCCCGGAGCGCGGGATCCCGGACGAGGTCGACGGCGGTCAGGGCGAGCGTCTTCGCGGCGACGAGCATCCCCTTCTCCCCGATCGTCATCCCTCCGCAGGCCGCCACCTGCCAGGAGTGACCCGGCGCCCCGTAGGTGTGGCAGGCCACCTGGAGGGCGCCGACCGGCACGCGCCAGGAAACCTCCGCGACGTCGGTCGAGGACTTCATCTTTCCCGGGTCCGCCGGGAGAGGCTCGATCGAGTCGGCGAGGCTCTTCTCGAAGGAGCCCCCGAGGTCCGCTTGGGTCTCCCGCGCGAAGGATCTTTCCTCCTCGGAGAAGGCGGGGGGGCCGACCCTCGTCAGGTTCGCGTGGATCCGCTCGGCGAGAGGGCGGTTGACGAGGACCTCGTGGCACTCGCTCTCGACCTCGTGGCTCTCCTCCGTCCCCGCCATGAGGGCGGCGCCCCGGGCGACGTCGAGGAGGCGCGCGAAGAGCCGCTCGACCTCCGCGAAGGAGTCCGCGCGGACGTAGTACCAGACCTCGGCCGTGGGGGGGACGACGTTGGGCTGCCCGCCCCCGTCGGTGATGACGTAGTGGATCCGGGCGTCCTCCGGGACATGCTCCCGCATGTAGTTCGCCCCGACGTTCATCAATTCGACGGCGTCGAGGGCCGAGCGCCCCTCGGCGGGGGAGGCGGAGGCGTGCGCCGCGCGCCCCCGGAAGCGGAACTTCGCGGAGACGACCGCCTTGGTCGAGAAGTAGTCGGAGGCGTTCCGTTCCCGGGCGTGCCAGGTGAGGACGGCGTCGCAGTCGTCGAAGAGCCCCTCCCGGGCCATGTAGAGCTTGCCGATCCCGGTCTCCTCCGCGGGCGTGCCGTAGAGCCGGAGCGTGCCGGGGCCTCCCCCGAGCGCCTCGCGGGCGGCGACGGCGGCGGCGGCCGAGGCGACGCCGAAGAGCGAGTGGCCGCACGCGTGGCCGGGCGCGCCCGCCTCGATCGGCTCGCGGCGGGGGAGGGCCCTCTGCGACATCCCCGGCAGCGCATCGAACTCGGCGAGGATCCCGATCACCGGCTTGCCCGAGCCCGCCTCCGCGACGAAGGCGGTCGGCATGCCGGCGACCCCGGCGCGGACGGCGAAGCCGTTTTTCGAGAGGAACTCCGCGAGCGCCGCGCTCGACTTCGTCTCGACGAGGCCGATTTCGGCCGCGGTCCAGATCGTGCGGTTCAGCGCGGAAAGCTCCTCGGCCCGCTTCTCGACGGCGGCGAGAGCCGCCTCGGATTCTCCGCCCGGTAGGGCGCGAGGCGCGCAGGGGAGGAGGAGGAGAAAAACGGGCTGGAGTCTCATCGCGCCGCGGCCGTCTGCCACGGCCCGTCGTCGGTCGTGAAGGGGGAGGCGGGGAGGGCGGCCCCGTTGAACAGGGATGCGGGAGGGTCGTCGGCCCAGGCGTAGCGAGCCGCGACGGGGCGCGGGACCTCGGGGCTCGTCACGAGGACCGCTTCGCCGTCGATCCGTGCCTGCGCCGAATGGAACCGCCGGTCCTCTCCTGCGACCTCGAACCCGACGAGGTCGCCCTTTGCGACGAGGCCTCCGGCGTGGTCGAACTGAAGGCGCATCGCGTTCCCCTCGACCGATCCCGATCGGAAGAGGGGGCCGGAGTCGACCCCTTCGAGTCCGTACACCCGGGACTTCGCCGCGAGGGAGAGCCTCCGGCCGACCTCCTTCTTGTTGCGCGGGTGGATGTCGCCGCTCTCCCCGATGTCGATCGTCACGGCCATGGCCGTGTGGGGGAGGGAGAGGGTCCTCCGCTGCGCCTCGCGCAGCTCCGCCCAGGTCACGCCGTCGGCCTTCTCCTCCGGGCGGAAGTTCGCGAGCTGGACGAAGAGGAACGGGAACTCCCCCTGTGCCCAGGCCTGTCTCCACTCCCCGATCATCTGCGGGAAGAGGGTGGCGTACTGC
>CBRGOK010000141.1:0-8035 GCA_967798035.1 uncultured bacterium | reverse complement strand
GGCGAGTACGTCGCGGCCGCGGAGTTCTTTCTCCGAAACGCGGCTCCATCTCCCGGGGAGATCGGGGTTGTCCCTCCCGACGAGGGCCTCGCCGGGGCGGAGTGGATCGGGCGGCGCACCGCCGGGGGGTCCCACGGGCTCGCCGTTCACCGAGAGCCGGCCGTCGACCCACTCGAGGTGGTCGCCGTGGACGGCCGCGAGGCGGGCCACGCGGGATTGCCCGTTCTCGAGGAGGAACAGGACGAAGTCGCCGCGCTCGAGCCGTCCCGGCCGGCGGTCGACGAGGAGTTTCTCCCCCGCGCGGAAGGTCGGCTCCATGCCCCGGTCGCCCTCCGGGATGCCGACGAGGGAAAAGCGCCCGGCGAGGTAGATCGCGGCGCCGGCGAGCGAGAGCCAGAGGACCCCCCTCGAGAGGGAGAGGGCGCGGGCCGGTCTCATGTTCGCCCCTCCTCGAAGGAGGCGAGGAGGTCGCGGGCCGCCGCCTCGGGGTCCCTGGCGGAGAAAAAGGCGCCGATGCAGGCCACGCCGGAGGCCCCCGCCCGCGCGCACTCCCTCGCCCTGGGAGGGTCGATGCCGCCGATCGCGACGACGGGGAGGGAGGTGGCCGAGACGGCGCGGCGGAGCCCCTCGATCCCGCGCGGAGGGAGGAGGCCTCGCTTGGACGGGGTCTCGTGGATCGGGCCGAAGATCAGGAAGTCGGCCCCTTCCGCCGCCCGGACTTCCTCCACCGTGTGGGTCGAGACTCCGAGGAGTCGGCCGGGACCGAGGAGGCTCCGCGCGGATGGAGCGTCGAAGGAGCGCCACCCGAGCTGGACGCCGTCGGCCCCGGAAGCGAGCGCGACGTCGAGGCGGTCGTTGACGAGGAGGAGCCCCTTGCCGGGAGGGAAGGGGGTCCGCAGGGCTCGGGCGAGGTCGAGGAGCGCGCGACCGGAGAGGCGGGGCTCCCTCACCTGGATCCCGACGGCTCCCCCCCGTCGGGCCGCGTCCGCGACGGCCTCGATGCGGATCCGGTCGCCGGATCCGTCCGTGACGAGGAGGAGCCGGAGGTCGGTCACGGGGCCGGCCTAGGCGGGCTCGACCCGCTGGCCGAGGTCCCGCGCCCGCGCCCGCATGCCGCGCGCATCGGGGCTCTCCCGGAGGAGCGCGCTCGTCGGGGAGATCCTCTCGATGAGCCGCTCCCGCACGCGCGGGTCCTCGAGGAACCGGTCGAGCACCCCGGCCTCCTCGCTCCGGACGAGGGTCGCGCTCTCCAGGCGCACGACCCCGGCCCGCGCCGCCCATGCGCGGATCGAGAAGAGGACGTTCTGCGGGACGGGGCCCTGGAGCGCCTGGATCATCGCCTCCGTGCTCATCCCCTCCGCCCTGCCGAGACGCACGCTCGCCTCGGTGATCCGGAAGCGGAAGATCGGGTCCGAATGCAATCGTTCGCAGAAGCGGTCGAGCGTGTGGACCGTGTCGAAGGGGTCCCCGGCCCCGGGGAAGAGGGCGACCTCGAAGTCGGGGTTGACGAGGAGCCGCTCCCCTCCCGAGGGGAGGCGTCCGGGCCGCAGGAGGCGCGACCCGAAGGGGGTGAGGCGCAGGGCGACGGGCCGGGACGAGGCGTCGTAGCCGAGGTCGACGAGGCCGAGGAGGTGGAGGCGGCGGCGCACCCACGCGAAGAGGTTCCAGGCGAGGCGCTGAGGGTCCTCGACCGCCGTCGGCGCCGGGGCGCGCGAGGTCAGGGCCTCCTCGACCCCCAGCCGGTCGAGACGGGTGAGGTATGCGTTCCGCGCGACGAACGGGAGGAACATCGCCTCCACCCACCGCCCCGGCGCGAGGCGCCGCAGCATCCGGAGGAGGAGGCGGCGCAGCCGCGCCTGGTGGAGGAACTCTCCGGCGAGGCCTCGCTCCTCGACGAACCCCTCGAGGATCCTCCGGACCTTCTCGAGGAGGGGGAGGGCGCCGAAGGCGAGGCCGGCCGGGGAGAGGGTGAAGGTCCGCTCCCCCGTCCGGTCGACGAGGCGGCGGCCGAGCGAGAAGCGCAGCGCCACCTCGAAGACCTCCTCGCCCGAGGCCTCGCGCGTCGGCATCGGGATCAGCCCCCCCGCGAGCCGGCGCTCCGTCGTGCGGAAGACGGAGCCCTGGGCGGTGAACCGGACGTTCCCCTCGACGAGGGACCCGAGGAGCCGGGAGAGGTTGCTCGCGAAGTCGACGCCGCAGGTCGCCTCCCGCTCGACGGAGGGAGGCTCCTCCCGCGCGCGCCGGCGCAGGATCGAGACGACGACCTCCGGGAAGACGAGGAGGGTCGGCTCGGCGAGGGAGATCCCGTAACGGGAGAGGTCGAGCGGAGCGACGGTGCCGAGGCGGGCGCGCTCGAGCGGCGCCTTCCAGCGGTCGGGCTCGAAGCGCTCGATCCCGAGGTCGAGCCGCTCGAACAGGGACCGGGGGAGGACGCCTCCCGCCCGGAGGGTCGCCTCGAGGACGAGCCTCCGGAGGTCCTCCGGGAGGGAGTCGAGGCGGGAGGCGACCCCCGCCTCCCCGGCGAGGCCCCTCCAGTCGATCCGAGCGCGCGGGCCGCGGATCCTCGTCCCGAGGTGGCCCCGGAGAGTCAGGAGCTCGTCGACTCCGCAGACCTCCCGGCGGCGGATCTCGAGGAGGATCTCGGCGAGGGGAGGGGGGACGGCGAAGGCGCGCTCGCCGTAGTTGCGCCAGGAGCGGCCGAGCACGGGAAGCACGATTCCTCTCCGGTCGAGGGCCTCCACCGCCGCCTCGACCTCGGCGGCCCCCATCCGCTCGAAGGGGGGGGCGCGGCGCAGCTCCGCCTCGGTGCGGACGAACCCGGGGGCGGAGAGGAACTGGTCGAGGAGGTCGGAGAGCTTCTTCCCGAGCTCCCTGCGGCGGGCCGCGACGACCTCCGGGTCCCCCATCGCGGCGCAGAGAGCCCGCACGAGCCCCTCGGTGGAGCCGGGCGCCGACTTCCCGCCGCACCAGAAGGCGTGCGCCTCCCGCAGCGCCGGCTCGGATAGGGCGGCGAGGATGGAGGCGAGGGGCCGGGTCACGGTCCGCCTCCCTCGCCGCGCGGCCGGGGAAGGCGGCGGTCGAGGGCTCTCGCCTCGAGGATCTCGTAGGCGTAGCCCTGCTCGGCGAGGAAGCGCTGGCGCTTCTCGGCGAACTCCTGGGCCCGGGAGTCCTCCGTGCCGAACGCGTAGAAGTGCGCGAGCGCCCCCCCCTCCTTCGGCCGGAGGATCCTCCCCAGGCGCTGCGCCTCCTCCTGCCGCGAGCCGAAGGTCCCGGAGACCTGGATCGCGACGTTGGCGTCGGGGAGGTCGATCGCGAAGTTTCCGACCCGGGAGAGGAGGAGGAGCCGGATCCGCCCCTTGCGGAAGTCCTCGTACAGGCGCTGGCGCTCGAGGACCGGGGTCGCCCCCGTGATCAGGGGCGCCCGCAGGCGCGAGGCGTAGAGATTCAGCTGGTCGAGGTACTGACCGAGGATCAGGACGAGGTCCCCCTCGTGGAGGCGGAGGAGATCGCGCACGACCTTCTCCTTCGCCGGATTCTCGGAGGCGATCCGGAAACGCTCCCGGGGCGGGGCGAGGAGGTAGCGGGGGCGGTCCTCGAGGGGGACGCGCACCTCGGCGCACCGCGCGGTCGCGATGAACCCCGCTCGCTCGAGGGAGCGCCAGGGGACGTCGAGGCGCTTGGGCCCGATCAGGCCGAAGACCTCCCCCTCCCGGCCGTCCTCCCGGACGAGGGTCGCCGTCAGGCCGAGCCGCCGGCGCGCCTGGAGGTCGGCCGTGATCCGGAAGACCGGCGCGGGGAGGAGGTGGACCTCGTCGTAGACGATGAGGCCGAAGTTGCGCTCCCCGAAGATCCGGAAGTGGGGGTACTCCTCCGTCCCCCGCTGCCGGTAGGTGATCATCTGGTAGGTCGAGATCGTGACGGGGCGGATCGACTTCGTCTCCCCCGTGAACTCCCCGATGTCCTCGGCGGAGAGGGTGGTCTTGTCGAGGAGCTCCCCCTTCCACTGGCGGACCGCCACGGTGTTCGTCGTGAGGACGAGGGTCTGGGCGCCGACGGCCGCCATCACCCCCATCCCGACGGCCGTCTTCCCGGCTCCGCAGGGGAGGACGACGACGCCGGAGCCTCCGCGGAGCGATCCCCCGGCGTGGAACGCCTCGACCGCCTGCCTCTGGTAGGGGCGCAGGGCGAAGGGGGCGCCCGAGAGGGTCCGCTCCCGCAGGTCGACGGGGAGCGGATCCCCCTCGAGGTAGCCCGCGAGGTCCTCGACGGGCCAGCCGACCCGCACGAGGGCCTGCTTCAGCGCCCCCCGCGCGCCCTCCTCGACGAACCGGGCGGTCGGGTCGAGCGTCTCCCGCAGATGCGCGTCGACCGCGTCGAGGGAGGAGAGGAGGGCGAGGGCCTCCTCCCCGTCCGCGCGGAGGAGGAGCCTCCCGTCGTGGCGCTCGAGACGCACCCGCCCCCAGCGCCCGTACCACTCCTCGACCTCGGCGAGCAGGCTCTTCGGGACCGGGTACTGGCTCCACCCCTCCAGGCACGCGCGGATGTCCGCCAGCGGGAGGCCGAGGGAAGCGGCGTTCCAGATCGAGATCGGCGTGAGCCGGTAGGTGTGGAGGTGCTCGGGGCTCTTCTCCAGCTCGGCGAACCGGGAGAGGGCGGCGCGCGCCTCCTCGAACCGGGGATGCTCGACGAGGAGGAGAACCGTGCGATCGCTCTGGACGACGAGGGGGCGCTCGAGCGCGACCCGGGTCATGCGCGCCCTCTCAGGACCCGCCCCGTCACCGAGGAGCGCTCCGCCCGGATCGCCGCCGGCGAGCCGCAGAACACGACCCTCCCCCCCTCCTCCCCCGCCCCCGGTCCCATCTCGATCAGGTGGTCCGCGCGCGCGAGGACTTCGGGGTGGTGCTCGACGAGGAGGACGGTGTCCCCCGCCTCGACGAGGCGGCGGAGCCCCGCGAGGAGCGGGGCGAGGTCGACGAGGTGGAGCCCGACGGTCGGCTCGTCGAGGAGGAAGAGCCTCCTCCCCGCCTCCCCCGCGAGCGTCGGCTCCTCCGCGGGGACCCCATCCTCGGAGGGCTCGGGGCGGGTGACGGCCCCGGCGAGGGCCGCCGCCAGGCGCACGCGCTGGCTCTCCCCCCCGGAGAGGGTCGGGGCGCTCTGACCGAGGCGGAGGTACCCGAGGCCGAGGAAGTCGAGAGCGTCGAGGACCCCGCGGATCCGGGGCGCGTGCGCGAAGACCTCCCGCGCCGCGGCGACCTCGAGGTCGAGGACCTCGGCGATCGTCCGCCCCTGGAGGCGCACGGAGAGCGTCTCCTCGTCGAACCGGCGGCCGCCGCACTCCTCGCACGGGAGCCAGACGTCCGGGAGGAACTCCATCGGGACGCGGGTCGAGCCCCTCCCGCGGCACCCCTCGCACCTCCCGCCCGGGACGAACGGCGAGAAGCGCCCCGGCGCGAACCCCCGGGTCCGGGCCTCGGGGGTCCTCGCGAACAGCTCCCGGATCTCCTCGAAGATCCCGGTGTAGGTCGCCGGGTTGGAAAGGGGAGTCCTCCCGACCGGCGCCGACCCGAGGACGACGACCCGGTCGAGGCCGCTCGCCCCCGAGAGGGCGTCGTAGTCGCGCGCTCCCCGCCACCGGCCGGCTCCCTGCACCCCCGCCTGCGCGAGGGCGGGGAGGAGCGACTCGAAGACGAGGGCCGACTTCCCCGCGCCGGAGGGGCCGCAGACGGCGACGAGCCTCCCGAGGGGGATCTCGACGGAGACGCCGCGGAGGTTGCGGGCGCGCGCCCCGCGCAGATGGAGGGCTCCGCGGGCCGGGCCCTTCTCCGCGGGCACCGCCGGGAGGAGGACCTCCCTGCGGAGCATCCGGCCGGTCGGGGAACCCGGGGCGGCCTCGATCGCCGAGGGAGGCCCGCAGGCGACCACCTTTCCCCCGTCGCGGCCGGCCCCTGGCCCGAGGTCGATCACCCAGTCGGCGGCGCGCACGACCGCCTCGTCGTGCTCGACCACGATCACGGTGTTCTCCTCCTCCCGCAGCCTCTTCATCGCCTCGATCAGCGGCTCGACGTCGCAGGGGTGGAGGCCGACGGTCGGCTCGTCGAGAACGTAGACGACGCCGGAGAGGCGCGTGCCGAGGACGGAGGCGAGCCGCACCCGGCGCGCCTCCCCGCCGGAGAGGCTCGACATCGGGCGGTCGAGGGCGAGGTAGGGGAGGCCGACCGCCTCGAGCGTCTCGAGCCTCGAGAGGAGGGGCGGCGCGAGCTCCCGCAGCACACTCGCCCCGGGCTCCGGCAGCGAGAGGGAGGCGAGCGACTCCCGCGCCTCCCCCACCGTCTGGGAGAGGAACTCGGGCATCCGCTTCCCGCCGAGCCGCACGGCGCGGGCCTCCCGCCGCAAGCGCTCCCCGTCGCAGGCCTCGCAGGGGACGGTCGTCAGGAGCCCGGCGAGGTCCCCGGCCGAGGCGGAGCGCTCGACCAGCCCGGCGAGTCCGGGCCAGGTCTTGGACAACCTCGTCGAGTGGGCCTTCCGCCGCCCCTCCCGGTCGTGGTCGAGGACGAATCGCCGCTCCCCCGTCCCCCGCAGGAGGAGGTCCTTCGCCTTCTCGGGGAGGTCTCCGAAGGGGCGGGAGAGGTCGATCCGGTGGCGGCGGGCGACCGCCCGGGCGAGCGTCGCGTAGAGCCCGTCCTCGCGGCGCAGGAGCCGCTCGACCGAGGGATGGACGGCGCCGAGGAGGAGGGGCTCCCGCGGCCTCGCGACGATCCTCTCGGGATCGCATCGCCCGCGCTCGCCGATCCCCCGGCACTCCGGGCAGGCTCCCGCGAGGAGGTTGAAGGAGAAGTGGCGAGGGGAGAGGGGCTCCTCGGACCGGTAGCCGCAGCCCGCGCACGCGCCCCGGGTCGAGAAGGTCCGTCGCTCCCCCCCGTCCGCCAGCGCGAGGACGACCGTCCCGTCCCCGAAGGACGCCGCCTGCTCGGCGGCCTCCGCGATCCGCGCCCGCGCCCGCGGAGCGAACTCCACGCGGTCGACGAGGAGCTCGAGCCGACCGACCGGCTCCGTCCCCACCTCCTCGAGCCGCCGCTCCCGTCCGTCGACGAGGAGGCGCGCGAAGCCCGCCCGGCGCAGCCGCTGGGCGAGGTCCGGAAGGAGCCCCTCCTCCGTCGGCGCGGCGAGCGGGGCCAGGACGAACCCCTTCCTCCCCGCGAAGTGCCGGGCTCCCTCCGCGGCGAGCGCGGAGGGGGCGATCGCGGCGAGCGGCTCGCCGCACTTCGGGCAGTGGGGCGGCCCGGCCCTCGCGTAGAGGACGCGCAGCGCGTCGTGGATCTCGCTCGCCGTCGCCACGGTCGACCTCGGCCCGTTCGCCCCGCCGGTCCCCTCGACGGCGATCGAGGGGCCGAGCCCCTCGATCCGATCGACGTTCGCGCGCTCCAGGCGCCCGAGGAAACGGCGCGCGTAGGTCGAGAGGCTCTCGACGAACCGTCTTCGCCCTTCGGCGTAGACGACGTCGAGGGCGAGGGAGCTCTTCCCCGAGCCCGAGGGGCCCGTCACGGCCACGAGGCGGTCGCGAGGGATCGAGACGGAGACGTCCTGGAGGTTGTTCGCGCGGGCCCCGACGATCTCGAGGCGCGGCGGGGAGACCGCCCCCGCCGGTCGCCCGTCGCGGGAGGGACGGAGGGGCGCCTTCCGTCCCGCGAGGAGGGGGACGAGGGAGGCCCCGGTCGCGGAGGAGGGGGAGGCCGCGACCTCCTCCGGCGTCCCCTGCGCGACGATCTCCCCTCCCTCCGGGCCGCTCCCCGGGCCGAGGTCGATCACCCAGTCCGCGCAGGCGACGAGGTCGGGATGGTGCTCGACGACGACGACCGTGTGCCCCGCCTCGACGAGCCCGCTCAGCGCCTCGAGGAGGGTGCCGACGTCGCTCGCGTGGAGGCCGCTCGTCGGCTCGTCGAGGAGGAGAAGCCGCGTCCCGTGGAGGCGGCGCCCCAGGGCGGCGGCGAGGCGCACGCGCTGCGCCTCCCCGCCGGTGAGGTTCGGCGAGGGCTGA
>CBRGOK010000140.1:0-8040 GCA_967798035.1 uncultured bacterium | reverse complement strand
TCGCACGGGCCCGGGCCTGCGCCATACGATCGTCGTCGAGGAGGGCGTCCACGCCGGGGAGGAGAAGGACGAGGTGGCCCTCGCCCGGCGCATCCAGGGGATTCTCGAGCGAATGATCCTGCGACACCCCGACTCCTACTTCTGGGTCCACGACCGCTACCGGACCCGTCCCCCCGAGGAGCGCGCGGCGAGCGCGCGGGTCCCCTCCGGGGAGGAGGCCCCGGTGGGGGGGGCGCGCCGATGAAGGGCCGGTCCCGTCCGCGGGAGAAGGGCTTCGACCTCGGGAAGCTCCGCACCTTCCCGATCCGGGAGCGCAAGCACCTCGTCTCGATCGCCCGGTTCGCCCACGTTCCGCCGCCGATCCCTGGATTCCGGGACTTCGTCGAGTCGCTCCCCGACATCTACGCGGGCAAAGCGTTCAAGACCCTCGTGACGCGGATCGCCGAGGCGCGCCGGGAGGAGGCCCCCGTCGCCTTCGCGCTCGGCGCGCACGTGATCAAGTGCGGCCTCTCCCCCCTCGTCATCGACCTGATCGAGCGGGGCGTCGTGACCGCCGTCGCCCTGAACGGGGCGGGGGCGATCCACGACTACGAGGTCGCGGCGATCGGGGAGACCTCGGAGGACGTCGCCGCGAGCCTCCCGGAGGGGCGGTTCGGGATGGTCCGGGAGACGCCCGAGGCCCTCGACCGCGCGGCGCGGGAAGCGCGCGAGCGCCGGATCGGGTTCGGGCGGGCGCTCGGCGAGCGCATCCTCGCGGAGCGCCTGCCGAACGCGGGGCTCTCGATCCTCGCCCAGGGCGCGAAGAAGGGGATCCCCGTCACCGTCCACGTCTGCGTCGGGGCGGACACCGTCCACGTCCACCCCGGCACCGACGGCGAGGCGCTCGGGTGGGCGACCCTCGAGGACTTCCGGCTCCTCTGCGCCTTCGTCTCGGGGCTCGACGGGGGGGTCTGGGTCAACGTCGGCTGCGCGGTCGTGCTGCCGGAGGTCTTCCTCAAGGCGGTCGCGGCGGCGATCAACCTCGGTTTCCCCCTCTCCCGCATGACGACGGCCGACCTCGACATGATCCGGCAATACCGCGCGCTGACGAACGTCGTCGAGCGCCCCCCCGGGACCGGGATCTCGATCACGGGTCAGCACGAGATCCTCCTCCCGCTGCTCCGCCAGGGGGTCCTCGCCTACCTCGGCGATTCCCGATGAGCGAGGAATCGGCCCGCCTCCTCGAGCGGCTGAGGGCGCTCCGCTCCCCGAGGATCGGAATCGTCGGGGACCTGATCCTCGACCGGTACGTCCGCGGCGAGGTGCACCGGATCTCCCCCGAGGCCCCGATCCAGGTCTTCGAGGAGCGCGAGGAGGAGGAGCGCCTCGGCGGCGCGGGCAACGTCGTCGCGAACCTCGCGGCGATGGGCGCCCCCGTTCGCTGCGTCGGGGTCGTCGGAGGCGACGACCTCGGGCGCGCCGTCCTCGCGCGGCTCCGGTCCCTCGGGGCGGATGGGCGGGGCGTCTTCGTCGATCGTTCCCGTCCGACCCCGCGGAAGACGCGCTTCGTCGCCGGGGTGCAGCAGGTCCTCCGGGCGGATCGCGAGGAATCGGCCCCGATCCGGGGCGCCGTCCTCCGCTCCGTCCTCCGGGCGATCCCTCCCCTCGTCCGGGCCTCCGACCTCCTCGTCCTCTCCGACTACGGGAAGGGGGTGTGCGTCGAGGATGTCGTCCGTACCCTCGTCGCCGCGGCGCGGCGGGCGGGGAAGAAGGTCCTCGTCGACCCCAAGGCGCTCGACTTCGCGCGCTACCGCGGCGCACACCTGATCACCCCCAACCGGGCGGAGGCGGAGCGCGCGACCGGGGTCTCCCTCTCGACGCGCGCCGGCCTCGACCTCGCCGCCCGGCGGCTGATCACCCGCGCGGGCCTGGAGGCGATCGTGATCACCCTCGGGAGGGAGGGGGTCTACTACCGGACCCGGAAGGGGGCCTCGAAGATCGTCGCGACCCAGGCGCGCGCGGTCTTCGACGTGACGGGGGCGGGGGACACGATGATCGCGCACCTCGCGCTCCACCTCGCGGCCGGCGCGCCCCTCGACGACGCCCTCGCCCTCGCGAACGTCGCGGCGGGGGTCGTCGTCGGGAAGCTCGGCGCGGCGACCGCGACCCGGGAGGAGGTCCTCGCCCACCTCGCACCCTCGACAGCCGAGACCGACTCGAAGGTCGTCCGCGACCGGGCGGACCTCGACCGGCTCGCCGCGGCGTGGCGGCGCGACGGCAAGCGGATCGTCTTCACGAACGGCTGCTTCGACCTCCTCCACTCGGGCCATCTCGCCCTCCTGCGCTCCGCCCGACGTCGCGGGGACGTGCTCGTCGTCGGCGTCAACGCCGACGCCTCCGTGCGTCGCCTCAAGGGGCCCGGCCGCCCGGTCAACCCGCTCGAGGAGCGCATGGCCGTCCTCGGGGGGCTCGCCTCGGTCGACGCCGTCGTCCCCTTCTCCGAGGACACCCCGGCGAACCTGATCCGCAGGCTCACCCCGCATGTCCTCGTCAAGGGAGCCGACTGGGCCGAGCGGGGCGTCGTCGGCAGCGAGTGGGTCGAGGCGCACGGGGGGACGGTCGTTCTCGAGGGGCTCAAGCCCGGGCGCTCGACGAGCGCGACGATCCGCAAGATCCTCGGGCGGGAACCGGCTCGCCGGGCGGGACGTCCCCGCCGTCGATGAGCGAAGGGCCGCCGCCGGCCTCCCGGCGTCCGCTCCTCGCTGTCCTCGGGACGCTCGCGGGCTTCGTCTCGGCCTCCCTCGGCATCGGCGGCGGCAACGTCCTCGTCCCCTCCCTCGCGGGATTCCTCCGCGTCCCGCTCAAGCGCGCGATCGGCACGAGCCTCTGCGTCGTCCTCCCCGTCTCGGCCCTCGCCGTCGCCCTCGAGGCCTGGAGATACCCGGAGAACCTCCTCTGGAGGGAGGCGCTCCTCCTCGCGGCCGGGTCGGTCCCGGGCACCCTCGGCGGCGCCGCCATCCTCGCTCGCATTCCCGAGCGGACTCTCCGCTTCCTGTTCGCCGGCCTCCTCCTCTTCGCCGCCGCGCGCCTCCTCGGGCTCCTCGATTTCGGCGAGCACGGGACGCTCCCGCTCCTCCTCGCGATCCCCTTCGGTCTCGCCGTCGGCTCCCTGTCGGGGCTCACCGCCTCCCTCTTCGGGATCGGAGGAGGGATCGTCATCGTCCCGGCGCTCGTCGGGGGGCTCGGCGTCCCCTTCCACGCGGCGCGCGCGACCTCCCTCGCCGTGATCCTCCCGACGGCGGTGGTGGCCGTCTGGCGCCACCGCGCGATGGGGACGCCCGACCGCGCCCTCTACCTTCCCATGATCCCGACCGCCCTCCTCGGCTCGGCGGCCGGGGTCTTCGCCGTGAACGCCCTCCCGGCGCGGGAGATGCGAATCGCCTTCGGCCTCTTCCTCCTCCTCGCGGTCGTCCGCCTTCTCGCGCGGCGGGGGGGGAAGAAGGACTCCGGGGGCTGACTCGCCGCCGGGCGTGATCGATGGGCCGTCCCCTCCGCGGGACGGCGAGGTCGGGCGGCGCCTTCCGTGGGAGGGATGAGGGCCTTCGCCGTTCGACGAAAACGACCCACGTGGGTCGTTTTCCCGGCGCGTCCGCAGGGTCCCCGGGTGGGGCGGGCCCTTCTCCGGGGGTCAGAGCTTCGCGGCGATCGCCTTGAGGATCTGCCGGGTGTGGTACTCGATCTTCTCGCGGATCTCGGGGTCCTTCAGCAAGTCCTCGACCCATCTCGAGATCTGCGTGTAGCTCTCGTCCCGGAGCGCAGCGACGACATTCCCCGCGACGATCTGGCGCATGAGCGCGCCATTCGCCCGCCGGCTTCGCCTGATCTTTCGCGCCTCCATCGTCCGCGGCCGGGACCCCCGGAGGCCCCGGTCGACGTGGCGATTCTACGACCGGAGGTTCACGCAGGGGCACGCCGAGGCCCTCGTCCTCCGGGGAAACCCTTCGAGGCTGTCGCGAGCGGGAGAGAGATCACGGCTTCGCCGCCCGTGCGCGGCGGGATCGGCCCTCGCTAGACTCCGCCCGATCTTCCATGCCCCGCGACAAGCACCTCTTCGTCAAGGACGCCCTCCTCGTCTCGCTCGCTCCCCCGAAAGTCGTCGAGGGGCACCTCCGCATCGAGGAAGGCCGGATCGTCGAGGCGGGGCCGCGGATCGGGATCCGGTCCGGCGACTCCGTCATCGATCGGTGGGGGAAGCCGGTGCTCCCGGGCTTCGTCCTCGCGCCCTTCGTTCTCGCGAGTTCCCTGGATGGCGGCGGGCGCCGGCCGCTCGAGAAGTGGGAGATCGCGCCCCGCGCGACCCTCGCCCTCCTCGAAGCCCTCTCCTGCGGCGTGACCGCCGTCCGCCTCGTCCCGCCGCCGCTCCAGCCGAAGGAAGGCGCGCTCGAGGAGTTCGATCGGGCGTTCCGCGCGGCGGGAATCCGGGGCGTCGTGGTCACGGGGTCCCCCGATGGCGGGCCGGAGGCCTCCTCGCCGGATCCGACCGAGCGGCTGCGGCTCGCCGCCGCGAAGGCCCAGGGGATCCACGCGTGGGATCCGATCCACGCCCTGGCCGAAGGGTACGCCTGGGTCCGAGAGCGCTTCGGGCTTTCCCTCGGCGCGATCGAGCCGGGGGCTCCCGCCGACCTCGTCCTCCTCGACTACGTCCCGGCCGAACCGATCCGGGAGGAGAACCTCGCGGGGCACCTCCTCGCGATCTCCTCCCGCCACGTCGAGGGGGTGATGGTCGCGGGGAAAGCGCTCTATCGCCGCCGCGAGCCGGTCTTCCCCGTCGACCGCGACGAGTGCATCGCGCTCCTCGCCCGCGAACCGGAGAGGGCGGCTCCTCCGAGCGCGACCCCTCGCGCCTGAGGCGCTCCGCTCACGGCCCGGGTTCCGCCAGGTCCGCGACCACCCTCTCGAGGCCCCCGACGACGCGCGCGAGGCGCCCGAAGTCGATCTTTTCGGGCGTGTCCTCGGCCGTGTGGTAGTGCGGGTACCGGAACGGGGCGGTGTCGGTCACCATCACCCCCGGATACCCCTGCTCCCAGAAGGAGGCGTGGTCCGACCATCCGACGCCCGGGACGAATCCCGGAAGCGCGCCTCCCTCCGAAGGGAACGGCGTCGTGCGGCGGAAGCACCCGACGGTCTTCCGGACGAGGTCCCTCGACGCGACGTTCCCCACGAAGGCGATGAAGTCCCCGGTCGAGGGGTAGAGGAGGCCGAAGGGGAAGGGATAGCGCTGGCTGTCGGGAGCCGTCGAGTAGTAGCCCATCGTCTCGAGGCTCAGCATCGCGACGATGTTCTCTCCCCGCCCGCGGCAGCCGAGGGCGTGGACCCGGCTCCCCATCGCCACGGTCCCGGAGTAGGGCATCTCCTCGTTCGCGAAGGCGACGAACCGGAGGGTGCGCGCGGGGCGCTTCTCCGCGAAGGCTCGCGCCAGGGCAAGCAGGCTCGCCGTTCCGGTCGCGTTGTCGTCCGCCCCCGGGGAGCCGGGGACGGAGTCGTAGTGGGCGCCGACGACGACGATCTCCGCCTTGCGCCCGGCGCCCTCGATCTCCGCCACGAGGTTCGAGCACTCCCTCCCCTCCGCGAGGAAACCCTCGCGGCGCGGCTCCAGGCCCGCCTCCCGGAGGGCGCGCTCGACGAGGTCCGCCGCGGCCAGGAGGGAGCGGTACCGGGGGAGGTTCCGCTCCCCGATCCCCCCCGAGAGCGCCTCGACGGAGTTCACGAGATCGTCGCGGAGGCCGGCCTCGCGTGGAGAGAGGGAGGAGAGCGACCCCTCGTGGCTCTTCCCGGGCATCCGGATCATCGCGACGTACCCGATCGCGCCGGCGGCGAGGATCGCGGCGAGGAGGACCCCGATCCGGAGCGGGGCGCGGCGCCGCCTCCCGGGTCCCGCCTCCCTCCCGGGGCGGGAGAGCCCCGGACGTCCCGGAGGGATGGTCCCGGGTCGCACGCCGGCGTCGGCTCAGGCATAGAGGCCGCGCAGCTTCGTCGTCTCGGCGACCCGGGCGATCGCGAGGATGTAGGCCCCGAGGCGCATGGAGGCGTGGTGCTTCTCGGCGGAGCCGCGGACGTCGTGGAAGGAGTTGACGAGGATCCGCTCCATCCGCTCGTTCACGACCGACTCCTCCCAGAAGTAGCCCATCCGGTCCTGGACCCACTCGAAGTAGGAGACGGTGACCCCGCCCGCGTTGCACAGGATGTCGGGGACGACGAAGGTCCCCTTCCGGTCGAGGATCGCGTCGGCCTCGGCCGTCGTCGGGCCGTTCGCCCCCTCGAGGACGACGCGTGCGCGGATGCGCTCGGCGTTGGCGGAGGTGATCTGGTTCTCCGTCGCCGCGGGCACGAGGAGGTCGCACTCGCATGTGAGAAGGGCGGCGTTATCGATCCGGTCCCCGCCCCCGTACCCCTCGAGGGTGCGTCGCTGCTGGAGGTGGGCGAGGAGGCTCGGGACGTCGAGGCCCTCGGGATCGTGGATCCCCCCGCTGACGTCGGAGATCGCGACGACGCGGTAGCCCTGCTCGTGGAAGAGGGAGGCGGCGACCGACCCGACGTTCCCGGCCCCCTGGATCGCGACGCGGCATCCCTCGCGCTCCATCCCCAGGACCTTGAGCGCCTCGCGGGCCATCAGCGTGACGCCGCGGCCCGTCGACTCGCGTCGGCCCTTCGAGCCCCCGAGCGCGACCGGCTTCCCGGTGACGACGGCGGTCACGGTGTGGCGGACGTGCATGGAGTAGGTGTCCATCACCCAGGCCATCGCCTGCTCGTCCGTCCCCATGTCCGGCGCGGGGACGTCCCGCTCCGGCCCGAGGATGTCCATGATCGAGGCGGTGTAGCGGCGCACGAGGCGCTCGAGCTCGCCGCGCGACATCTTCCGCGGATCGCACCGCACACCCCCCTTGGCGCCGCCGAAGGGGATGCCGACGACCGCGCACTTCCAGGTCATCCAGGCGGCGAGGGCGCGGACCTCCTCGATCGTGACGTCGGGCGCGAGGCGGATCCCCCCCTTGCACGGCCCGCGAGAGATCGAGTGCTGGACCCGGTAGCCCGGGAAGACCCGGAGCGAGCCGTTGTCCTGGAGGACGGGGATCGCGACGGTGAGCTCCCGGTCCGGGATCTTGAGCAGCTCGTAGAGGTTCGGGTCGAGACCGAGGATCTTCGCGGCGGCGTCGAAGCGCCGCAGCATCTCCTCGTAGGGATTTCGCTCGGCGGGGGCGAGGGCGCCCGTAGGGGAGGTCATTCCGGGGGGAAAGGGGGGGCCCAGGCTAGGGGGCGCGGGCGATTGCGGCAATCGCGCGGGTTGACGGGTCTGCGGTCGTGTGGTGGGATTCCCACGGTTACGGGAGACTCGGCATCCCCCGAATGGAAGAAGGCCGCTCCCCCTCCACCTCGGAGTCGCGCCCGCGTCGGGCCGGCAGGTAGAGGGGAACGTCTGGCACGACCCCTACGGAGATTGGATCCATGAACATCCGGAAAGCCCTCCTGGTCCTCCCCGTCCTCGCCCTCGGCCTCGCCGCCTCGGCGCCCGCGCAGTGTCCCGGCGGCTCCGGTGGCACCCTGACGGTGACGCCGGACGCCTGCGTGCAGCCGGGGGACACGATCACCGTCGATGCGTGCGGCGCGACCGGCGGCATCTTCAGCTTCGGGCTGCTCGCGGTCTCGACGACCGCCGGCTCGACCCCCATCGGCGGCATGGGGCTCTTCCCCTCGGCCGAGCTGTGCCTGGGAGGCCCGATCGCGTTCTTCCCGCTCATGCCCGGGACCGGCGGATGCTCCGGGTTCGAGTTCACGGTTCCCGCGGGAGTGCCGCTCCCGGGAGACGTCAACCTCGTCCTCCAGGGAGTCTTCCTGGGGTTCGACCTCACCAACTTCCCCCCGTCCTTCTCCATCGTCACGACGAACACGGACTCGCTCTGCCTCTGATCGAGCCAGGATCTCACGAGGGCCCCGCAGCCGGGGCCCTCTTCGTTGTGTGCCCGGCATGTTCACCCACCTGGAGGTGAAAGTCCTCTGGAGACC
>CBRGOK010000139.1:0-8065 GCA_967798035.1 uncultured bacterium | reverse complement strand
GCCCACAACTCGTAGTCGTCCGCCTCGGCCGTGAGCGAGAGGTCCCGGACCCCCTTCCAGGGCGCCGGACTCCCTCGGATGAGCCGGCCGTCGCGCAGAAGGGCGAGGCGCGCGTCGAACAGGTCGCGGCCGATGCCCGGCGGGGGGAAGAGATGGAGAAGGAGGGTTCCCTTGCGAGACTCCGGCAGAAGGCGGATGACCTCCTCCCCGAAGGACCCGTCGAAGGTCCGGCGGATCTTCGCGGCGGCGAACGCGGGGTCCGAGCCGTCTCCTTCCGGCTGCTGGACGTTGGCCACAGCCCCCAGCAGGCCCGATGGGAGTCCGACCACGAAGGCCTGAACGCCCGTCTCGATCCGGAGGTCCAGCGGAATCTGCGAGGGGGAGGATCCCTCCTGAACCAGGGCGCCCCGGATGCGCACCGACCGCCGCGCGCGAGGCTCGTCGTCGATCACGGCGAGGAGGGTCAATGTGGACGGGCGCACCACGATCGTCCCGACGTCAACCGTCTCCTCCTCGACGGCCGTGGCCTCGAGGCAGCCGACGGCGAACGACGAGGCGTGCTCCCGGGTGTACTGAAGCAGCTTGGGCCCGGGCGAGATGTCGTCGAACCGGAAGCGACCGTCCGGGGAGGGGCTCTCCCGGGTCTCTTCGACCACTCCTCTTCCCCGGTCCACGACCCTCGAGAGAACCACCGTCTCGAGGGCCTCGCCCGGTCCGCCCGACTCGACCCGTCCGACGAGGCTCGTCGGCCGGTTCAGCACGACGGGGAGCCGTCGAGCCTCGCCGGGAGCGAGGGGGTCCAGGGAGAGGAGGATTCGCCCGATCCCCGGTCGCCCGACGTGGACCTGCAAGGGGAGTCCCGGGGGAAGGAAATCCCTTTGAAAACTCCCCTCATCCCCCGACCCCCTCTCCTCCGCCGCCCAGGCCAGTCCGTCTCCCGGCGCAAGGAAGCGAGTCCACGCCTTCGCCTCGGTGGGGAACAGGACCTCCACCGTGGCGTCCGGGACGCGGGAACCGTCCCTCGTCTCGACGGTTCCGCGGATGGAGGCGAGCGCATCGAGTACGAACTCCACGAGGGGGAGCCCTCCGTCCGCGAGGGGCACCTCGAAGTCCTTCTCCGCGCCCAGGAAGCCGTGTGCGAAGGCCCTTCCGCGCCAGCGCCCCGGAGCAAGGCGACCGACGGAGCCGAGTCCGTCCGACGACGTCGCGACCGGGGCGAGGGGTTGGAGTCCAGCTAGGCTGGGCTCCCTCGGAAGGAGCTGGACCAAGGCCCCCCCGACGGGCTCGACTCCCTGCGTCGACCGACCGAGGACCCGGATGCCGGATCGAGCGGAGGCTTCGGCGAAGGACCGAGGCGACCCGGCCCCCGGTGGCGCGGGCCGGTACTCGACCCCAGTCGCGGTCGGGAGGTGGCCGGCCTCGGACGTCTCGACGGCGGTTTGCGGATGGTCGCCCACGAGGAGGAGGACGCCCACGAGGAGCCCCACCAGGAGGGCAGAGCAAGCGGCGATCGGAAGACCCGAGTGCCGCCCCCCTCCTCGCGCGGTGCCCTGGGGAGTCCGAACGGTCGGGGAGGTGGGTTGCGACATGGCGGTCCTAGCGCGTCCTGTACTTCACCCACGCGCCTCCCGAGCACTGGGCGCAGTAGGCATAGACGGTCAGGTCGGGATTGCTGTGGCAAATGCGCAGCTCGCTCTCGGAAAACCAGTTGAGGGGGGTGAACTCGCTCCGGACCTGGACGTGCACCGCGCTGCGCCAGTCGATGTTCTCCATCTCCGCGGGGACGTCGCCTGAATTGCTGTCGGCGACCTGTTTGACGAAATAGCCGTCCTTCCCGGCGAAGGCGACTGGGATCGAGACGGGTCCGACCTGGACCGGAAGCAGCGTCCCGAGCGAGTTCAGCGTCGCGCCGTCCACGGCCTTGACCACGACGTTGGTGTACTGGGCCTCGCCGCTCATGCCGCCCGCGACGACGGCCGCGGCGGGAGGGTCGACGGACATCGAGAAATTCCACTGCGGACTCCACTCCACTCGCACGCGCGGGTTGCAGGGGGGAGAGGCGGGGCCCACGTAGAGGAGAAACAGCCTCCCGTTGCCCGTGATCGAGGAGACGCACTCGGCGGCGCTGGGGCAGAGGATGCTGTTGGCGTGACCGACTGCACGGATATGCATGCCGGTCGCCCAAGTTCCGGCCACGGCCGAAGTCCCCGAGGAGCAAGCTGGCGGGGATTGTGGCCCACAGGAATCGCTGTTGAGGCGGTTCCCGGTGACGTTCCATTTCCATTCGCATTCGCCGGGGACGTCGGTCGCGCCGAAGGACGGCCACCCTCCGAGGGTGATGCAATCGAGGTCGGAGTCCGCGCCAGGACTGGATCCTTGCGCGTCGACCTCGCGGACGGGAAAACCCGCGGCCAGGGCGACGGCCAGGAAGGCCGAGAGGAACCGGGTCGATCCGAGCGCCGCGAGGTCCCCGGCTGTCGACTTCGTCGAATTCCGTCTCATCGCTATCTCCTCCTTGCTTCGATCCGCTCCTCTCCGTTCGCGCGCCCACGGCGCGGACTACAAGCGGCGCTTCTCGGGAGCAGTCGAGTGGTACGCGGGAGCCCTCGGAATGCGCCGCGCGGAGATTCCCTCCACCCATCTATGACGCGGATCTGCGATTTGGTTACACGAGCGGGAAATACCCGCACCCGCCGTGCGGGGGAAGCCGGCCGCCGCCGCCGCCTACAGCCGCAGCCAGCACCACTCCCTCGTGAGCGGGGTCTGGTTCAGCCGCTCCCCCCGCTCCTTCCCGATCCGCAGCCAGTTGCTGTGGTTGTAGCCGTAGCCCCGTTCCGGGTCGTAGAGGCCGGGCTCGTTCGAGAAGGTCATCCCCTCCTCGAGGACCGTCTCGTCGCCGAGCGCGATGTAGGGCTCCTGGTGCCCCTCCCACCCCTGCCCGTGCGCGGGGCGGTGGTAGACGAACCGCTCCATCCCCTCCCTCCGCGCGACCGCGAGGACCTGCTCGGCCACCTCGTTGCAGCGAACGCCGGCCTTCGAGACCTCGGCCTGGAGGAGGGTCATCTCCGTGTGGGTCTCCCACATCCGCCGCCTCGGCTCGTCGGCTGGCTCGGTCTGGAGCGCCCGGTACCCCTCCCCGCCGCAGCCGCCGATCAGGATCACGGCCGCGATCTGGATCGCGTCCCCGGGCGCGATCCGGTGGTAGTAGAACTGGTTCGGATGGGGGTAGGCGGTCGCGACCCCCGCCCGGCAGCCGAAGCCGAGGGAGATGCCGACGGCGTCGTGGGGCCGGCCGCTCGGGTTCACGGCGGGAAGCAGAGCCTCGACGGCGAAGCGCTCGGTCTCGACCGCGACGTCGTAGTCGTGGAGGTCGGTCCCGTGTTCGAGGATCAGGCCCCGCGCGAACTCGAGCATCCGGTCGTGCAGGGCGATCGCCTTGCGGCCGAGGTCGATCTCCTCCGGCGTCTTCACCAGCCGCATCTGGATCGGGATCTTCTCCTCGGAGACGAAGGTCGTGCCGGGGACGGTCTCCTGCCACTTGGCGAGGTCGTCGGGATGGATCTTCTTCTCGACGGCGATCCGCGAGGCGCCGAACCCCCGCTTCTTCAGCCCCTCGAGGATCCACTTCCGGAGGTCGGCCTTCGGCCCCGCGGACCAGGCGACCTGGCCGAAGGGGCCGGAGTGGTGAAAGTCGAAGTACCACTCGAAGTCCTTCACCCACCAGGAGGAGACGAGGTCGCGGTCGAGGCCGGGAACGAAGAAGACCGGCTCCCCGATCGTCGGGACGAAGAGGGAGAAGGTCCTCTCCGTCGAGGTATGGAACAGGCCGGTGAAGTAGATGACGTTCCAGCGGTCCTCGAAGAGCATCCCGTCGATCCCCTTCGCGGCGAGGCGGCGCTGGAGATCGGCGATCCGGCCCCTGTGCCACTCGACGGGGAGCCGGTAGGGGCCCTCGATCCGCGGGGCGCCCGGAACGTCGGGCCAGCGAAATTTTCTCCGGGGGGAAGCGCAGCCTGCGACGGCCGCGGTCGCGGCCGAGACCTTGAGGAACTGGCGGCGGCTTGTGGGCATGGGGGGAGTCGGCGTGGGGGGGGAGCGTACGGGGGGGAGGCCCAGTCGGAAACCGCCCCCGGCCCGGCTCTTGCCGATAGATAAGGAGGCCGGGCCCAGGCAGGGCCCCGCAGGAGCCTCCCATGAAAGGCCGCCGCATCCACGACCACACCGTCGCCACCTGGCTCGTCCACGGTCCGCCGCGGTCGGCGAAGTGGGACTTCACCCACCACGTCGTCCCGCCCCTCTCCTCCTCGACGACCTACCGGCTCGACTCCGTCGAGCGGGGCGCGCGGGGCTTCGCCGAGTTCGGCGACCTCGTCCGGGACACGGGGGAGGCCCCCATCTACGTCTACGACCGCCTGAACGAGCCGACGCGCGGCCTCCTCGAGGGGACCCTCGCCGAGCTGGAAGGCGGGGAGGCGTGCGTCTCCTTCGCGACGGGGATGGCCGCGATCTCGGCCGCGCTCGGGAGCGTGCTCCGCACGGGCGACGCCGTCGTCGCGCACACCGTCCTCTACGGCTGCACGCACTCCCTCTTCGCGAACTGGTACACCCGCCTCGGGATCGAGGTCCGCCGCGTCGACTTGAAGCAGCCCGAGCTCCTCGAGCGCGCGATCGACGGGATGACCCGGGTGGTCTACCTCGAGACCCCGGCGAACCCCAACCTCGAGCTGATCGACCTCGCGGCGACCCGCGCCGTGATCGAGCGCGCGAACGCCGGCCGCCCCGAGGACCGCCGCGTCCTCCTCGTCGTCGACAACACCTTCTCGACCCCCTTCTGCCAGCGGCCGATCGAGTTCGGCGCGGACGTCGTCGTCCACTCCCTGACGAAGAACCTGGGGGGCTTCGGGACCGACATGGGAGGCGCCGTGATCGCGGCCGAGGAGTTCCTCCGGGACCTCCTCCTCTACCGGAAGGACTTCGGCGGGGTCCTCTCCTCGAAGAGCGCGTGGGCGATCCTCGTCTACGGCCTCCCGACCCTGACGCTGCGCCTGAAGCGCCAGCAGTACACGGCGGGGAAGGTCGCCGCGTTCCTCGAGGGCCACCCCCTCGTCCGCCGCGTCGTCTGGCCCGGCCTCCCGTCCTTCCCGCAGCGCGAGCTCGCCATGCGCCAGATGCGCGACTTCGACGGGGACTTCGCGCCGGGGAACATGATCTACTTCCTCCTCGACGAGGCGAAGGCCGACCCCGTCCGCTTCTCCGACGCCGTGGGCGGCGAGGCCTACTCGGTGACCCTCGCGGTCTCCCTCGGCCACGCGAAGACTCTCCTCGAGATGCCGGGGGCGATGACGCACTCCTCCTATGAGAAGGAGTCGCTCGGCTTCGAGCGCGGCGGCGTCCGACGCTCGATCGGCCTCGAGAGCCCGAAGGACATCTGTCGCGACCTCGGGCGCGCGCTCGAGGCCTCGCGTCGCAAGGTCGCCGTCCGCCCGGCGAGATAGGCGCCGCCGCCCCGGCGCCCGCGAAGTTCGCGCTCCGAACTTCTACGGGTCCCCGGTGAGGACGAGCCCGGCCCACTCCCAGGTCGCGTGGGCGGGGTTCCCCATCCCGTCACGCCGGTCGCGGAGCTTTCGCTTCGCGTCCCACAGCGCCCTCGACTTCGACTTCCCCTCGATCCAGATCCCCCGGTAGAAGTCGACCATCAGCTCGCGCGTCGCGGTGTCGGGGATCCTCCAGAGCGAGGTGATCGCGCTCCTCGCTCCCGCCGCGTGGACGGCGCTCTGGAGGGAGGCGATGCCCTGGCCCGCTCGGCGGAGCCCGACGTTCGCGTCGCAGGCCGAGAGCACGGCGAGCTCGCACCCCGACAGATCGAGCGTCGCCACCTCCTCGGCGGTCATCACGCCGGGCAGGCGCCCGTACATGTCCTCCGGCCCGTTCGCCCCCGCGAGCGCGATCCCGCACAGCACCATCGGAGCGAATCCGCGAACCCGTTCCTCGTGCGAAGCGAAGCGGCCGAGGCCGAGCCTGAGCTCGAGGGGGCGGTCGTCCCGTGTCGAGGGGACGGACTCGGGGGCGTAGTAGGCGTGGGTGGCGAGGTGGAGGAACCTCGCCCGAGCGGACAGAGCCCGCAGCGCCTCCTTCGTGGCGGCGCTCTCGGCAAGCACTCGCGGCGGTGCCGATGCGGGGTAGGTCCTCCGGAAGAGCGCGGCGATCTCCTCCGCTTCCTCCCCCGTCGCGGCGAGCGGGGGGAACCTCCTCTCCCAATTCCCCGCCCGCACCGCCTCGCCGGGCGCGCCCGCGGGCGCCCTCGACGCCACTCCAGAATCCGCGGGGACCTCGCCGCCGGCGGGCCGACTCTCGGGTCCGGCCTCGTAGTCGATCCCTCCGAGGGCGAGGAGCAAGGGGTCGCGCAGGGGACCTTCCGCTGGGACGGCGATTTCCCAGAGGGTGGTCCGGTAGGAGATCTCGAGCCGATCCCCGATGACCCCGTCGCCTTCCGGGAGGGTCTCGAGCGGAACGGCGTGGAGCGCATCGTCGAGGGCGACGATCAGCCGCCGCGCGTTCCCCAGAGCGGGGCGGAGAGGATCCAGCAGCGCCTTCCGCAGTGCCACGCCCTCCTCGCGCTCGAGAACCGGGACGCGGGATCCCGCAATCCTTCCGACTCCCCGTGATCCCCGGACCGGCGCGCCGATCGCCATCCGCCAGCGCTGGACGGCCCGTTCGATCTCCTCGGCGCCCGCCAGCTCGATCCGGCGTAGGGGCTCTCCCTTGCGGAGCACGAAGGCGAGGAAACGGGGGTCGCTTCGATCCGCCGAGGGGTTCCCCGGGTCGGGCTCCCAGCGGTCGTAGCGCCAGTAGCCGACGGCGGCCTCCTCCGGTCCGAGGGCGCGTGCGATCCGATCGTGGCTCACCTCCTCGAGGAGCGCCGCGGCCGCGGGGGAGGAGCCAAGCGCCTCCCGCAGGTCGCGTTCGGCCTTCTCCTTCCTTCGCACGGCCTCGTGCAGCGCCTCCGGGGCTCCTCCGGCGAGGGAGATCCGGGCCACTTCGGCGCTCGACTCCTCGATCTCGCGGCGCAGACCGCCGGCGTTGGGCTGGGACCTGGCAAGTCGCAGCACCCGCCGAGCGGTGGCGCCGGCGCCGCGGATCGATTCCACCAGGGCGAAGGCCTCCGGGCGGATGTCCTCGGGGGGAAGAGGGGAGCCCGCTCCGCCGGTGAGGGAGAGGACGACCGAGGCGTACCCCTGCGCCATTCCGGCGACCGCCTCGACTTCGCGGTTCGAGAGCGAGAGCGCGCTTGCTCGGATGACCCTGGAGCTGCCCTGGGCGAACGATCGGAGGATTCTTCGCGCCGACTGGCTCTCTCCCAGGCGGGCCAAGGTGACCGCGAGGTTCAGCCGCGCGCGCTGGAGGTCGGGGTGGTCGTTCGGAAGGGCTCGGGAGTGGACCTCGAGGACCTCCTCCTGGAGCGCTCGGGCGCCCTCCAGGTCCCCGAGGCGCCTGAGCGTGACGGCGAATTGTCCGCGCGCGCGCTGGAGGTCGGGGTGCTCGTCGGGGCGCGTTCGCGAGTAGACCTCGAGGACCTTCTCCTGGAGCGCCCGGGCGCCCTCCAGGTCCCCGAGGAGCAGGATCGTGGTGGCGAGATTCTCGCGCGCGAGCTGGAGGCTGGGGTGGTCGTCGGAGAGGGTTCGGGAGAAGACCTCGAGGACGTTCTCCTCGATCCCCCGGGCTCCGTCGAAGTCCCCGAGGGCCCTCATCGTGTTGGCGAGATTCCCCCGAGCTCCCTGGAGGAGGGGGTGGTCGTCGGGGAGCGTCCGGGAGCGGACCTCGAGGACCTTCTCGTGGAGCGCGAGGGCGCCCCTCAAGTCCCCGAGGTCATGGATGGTGGCGGCGAGATTCCCCCGTGCTGCCTGGAGGTCCGTGTGGTCGTCGGGGAGCGTCCGGGAGCGGACCTCGAGGACCTTCTCCTGGAGCGCCCGGGCGCCCTCCAAGTCCCCGAGGGCCCCGATCGTGCCGGCGAGGTTCGCCCGCGCCGTCTGGACGTCGGGGTGGTCGTCGGGGAGGGTCCGGGAGC
>CBRGOK010000138.1:0-8199 GCA_967798035.1 uncultured bacterium | reverse complement strand
ACCCGGACCGGGACGAGATCCTCCTCGCGCTCGGCGGGGGGCCGCCTCCGACCGCGCGCGAGGCCGAACGGACACCGCCGCGGCGCGCCGTCCCCCTCGGCGAGACCCGATCCCCTTCCCCTCCGCGACCCGCCCCGAGCCCGGAGGCGGAGGTCGTCGTGCGGAGGGGCGACACGATCTCCGCGATCGTCCGTGCGCACTACGGCAGCGCGCGTCCCGCCCTGATCGAGGCGGTGCGCGTCCGCAACGGCCTCACGGACGCCGGCCGGATCCGGGAGGGCGCGGTCCTCCACCTCCCGGCGCTCCCCGGGGAGCGCTAGGGGGATCGCCGGGCGCGGCCCGGCTCATTTCCCCCACCGGCCGCGCCCGGAGGTCGACCGGCTGCGCCTCGGGCAAGCCCTCGAGGGCCCGGGCGCTTGCGTCCCGGTAGAGCCCTTCGAGCCGGCGCACACGATCCGGGCGCCCCGCAGCGAAGGGCGGAGGGCCGAGGCGGCGGAGCACAGCGAGGTCGACCGCTGGGGGGGAGGGTGCCGCGCGAGCCGCCGCGAACGTCGGGCCGATCCTCCAAAACCCCTCCTCCGACATCGGCTCGGGGGCGGGCTCCGGCGCCGGCGCCGAGGCCTCCTCTCCCCCCCTCGCCTTCCGGAGCGACGCGAGGAGCGCCTCCCGGCCGCGACCGCGCAGCGCGAAGAGCATGAAGGGGTCGCGGTCGAACTGCTCGGCGAGGAGATAGTGGACCGCCGCGACGTGCTTGCAGATCCCCGCCCGGTCCGCGCAGGAGCAGGCCGCGGCGAAGTCGCGCTCCGACCCGGGGAAGAGCGGGGCCTTCGCCCCGCGGAAGACCTCCTCCGCCTCCGGCGGGACCTCCCCCGAGAGGAGCCTCGCCGCGAAGGCGGCCCGCGACGCCATCGCCGCGGAGACGACCCTCCACTGCGCGGCGGAGAGCTTCCGGAGCGAGATCTCGACGCGATAGGGCTGCGACCGGGAGCCCTGCACCTGGGCCGTCGCCCGGCCGGGCCCGACCCGGAAGTCGAGCACCTGGCCGCGACGGGCGTAGCTCCTGCCGCGGTGGAGCCGGTCCGCCCACCCGAAGGAATGGAGCACCTCGAGCCAGCGCTTCGACCACCAGGACGCGCCGATCTCCCCGGAGCGGCTCCGGGCCTTGATCCCCCCACTCACCGGCCGCGGGCGAGAGAATGCGAACCCGACCCACTCCTCCCTCACGCGCTCACTCCTCCCTCGCGCTCGGGCGCAGGGTGAAGATGTCCCGGAGCTCCCGGGTCGAGAGCTCCGTCAACCACGTCTCTCCCCCGCCGACGATCCTGTCCGCGAGGGCCTTCTTCGACTCGATCAGGTCGTCGATCCGCTCCTCGAGCGTCCCCCGGCAGACGAACTTGTGCACCTGCACGTTCCGCTTCTGGCCGATCCGGAACGCCCGGTCGGTCGCCTGGTTCTCGACGGCGGGGTTCCACCAGCGGTCGACGTGGAAGACGTGGTTCGCCGCCGCCAGGTTCAACCCCGTCCCCCCCGCCCGCAGCGAGAGCACGAAGAGCGGTGGCCCCTCGGCCGATTCGAACCGCGCCGTCATCTCGCTCCGCCTCCGGGCGGGCGTCCCGCCGTGGAGGTAGAGGACGTCGCGGCCGAAGCGCCTTTCCAGGTGCGGCACGAGGAGGTCGGCGAACTCGGTGAACTGGGTGAAGAGGAGGGCGCGTCCCCCCTCCGCCAGGACCTCCTCGAGCAGATCCTCGAGGCGCGCCACCTTCCCCGACCGCCCCGGGAAGGCGCTCCCGTCCTTCAGGAAGTGGGCGGGGTGGTTGCAGACCTGCTTCAGCTTCGTGAGCGCCGCGAGCACGTTCCCCCGCCGCTCGATCCCCACGGCCCCCTCGATCCGTTCGAGCATCTCCTCGACGACGGCGCGGTAGAGGGTCGCCTGCTCGCGCGTCAGTCCGCAGGACTCCTTCGTCTCGATCTTCTCGGGGAGGTCGCGGATCACGTCGGGGTCGGTCTTCACCCGACGGAGCAGGAACGGCTGGACGAGCCGACGCAGCCCCCGCGCGCGCCCCTCGTCGCCGTAGCGCTCGATCGGGACCGCCCACGCCTCCCGGAAGGCCGCGGCCGGCCCGAGGTAGCCCGGATTCACGCACTCGAAGATCGACCAGAGATCGGAGAGGCGGTTCTCGACGGGCGTCCCGGTGAGGGCGACGCGGAACCTCGCCTGGAACGAGCGCACGGCGCGCGCCTGCTTCGTCTCCGCGTTCTTGACGAACTGCGCCTCGTCGAGGACGAGCGTGTCCCACTCGACCTTCCGGAGCGTCTCGACATCGCGCAGCGCCGTCCCGTACGAGGTGAGCACGACGTCCGCGCCGTCGAAGCCCCCCTTCCGCCTCGCTCCGTGGTGGATCCGCGTCGAGAGCGACGGGGCGAACCTCGCGATCTCCCTCTCCCAGTTCCCTATGACGGAGGTCGGGCAGACGACCAGCGTCGGCCCCTTCCTCTTCGCCGCCAGCAGCGCCGCGATCACCTCGACGGTCTTCCCGAGCCCCATGTCGTCGGCGAGGAGGGCGCCGAGCCCGACCCGCCGCAGGAAGGCGAGCCAGGAGAGGCCCCGCTTCTGGTACGGCCGCAATTCCGTGCGCAGGCCCGCCGGCACCTCCACCTCCTCGTACTTCGCGTCGACCAGGTCGGCGATCCACCCCGACGTCGCCACCTCCTCGATCGGGAGGCCGAAGTCGCTCGCGGCGATCGTCTGGAGGGCCTGTCCGAGCGTCCCCCCCTCGACCTTCCGCATCGCCTCGAGGGCCCGGTCGAGGTCCTCGCGCCGCAGCTCCACCCACTCCCCGCGCACGCGGACGAGCGGCACCTTCAGCGCCGAGAGCCTCGCGAACTCCTCCTCCGAGACCGTCTTCCCGCCAATCGCCGCCTCCCAGTTGAAGGCCACGAGGGAGTCGAGGCCGAGGAGTCCGCTCGGCTCCGCAGCCTTCCCGACCGGCTTGACCGTCAGGCGCAGCCCGAGCCGGGCCTCCCGCTTCTTCCACCACGCGGGGACGAAGACGCCGAACCCGCTCTCCTCGAGGAGGCCCGAGGCCTCCCGGAGGAAGCGCTGCGCGTCCGCCGCCGACAGGGAGCACCGTTCGGGCCTCGCCTCCCGCAGCGCCTTCTCGATCGGCTCGAAGAGCCTCGCCGCCCTCCCGAGGTCTGCAAGCAGCCGCTCGCCCGCGTCCGGGAAGCGCTTCGCGACGAACTTCTCGCCCCGCCACACCCTGCGGGAAGGCACGCGCAGGCTCGGGTCGTCCGAGGCCTGGACCTCGAACTCGAGCCGCCATCGCCCCCGCTCCGTCTCCGGCTCCTCCAGCCGGAAGCAGGTCCGGAACGGCGCGGCCAAGGACGACGCCCGAAGGGGGAGCGTCCACGACTCGACCTCCTCCCGCAGCACCCGCAGCTCGGCCGGGCTACCCGCCACGCGCGCATCCGGTCCCCCGAGCGCCTCGAGCCACCGATCGACGGGTTCGGCGGCCTCGTCCCGCCACACCTCTTCGTCCCGGGACCGGACCCCGGCGTCCACGAGAGTCCCGAGGAACTCGACGAGCATCTCCCTGCGGACGGCGAAGGGCTCCGCCGCCCGGCAGGCGTCGGGCATCGCCTCCGCCAGCGCCCGCACTCGTTCGGCGTCGCGCGGGTCGTCGAGGACCGGCCTCCACCGCGCTTCGAGCGCCTCCCCCCGCTCCACGAGCCCGGGGGCGAAGCGCTGCCGGGCGACGAGTTCGAGCGCGAGCTTGGCTGCCCGGGACCAGAACGCGACGTCGGCTCCGTTTCGCGGCCACCTTCCCCCGGCTCCCCCCCCCTCCGCCTCGCGCAGCCGTGAGAGGAACTCGAGCGCGTGGGCCGGGTCTCCCCGCACCCCCCAGACTTCCCGGATCTCGAGCGCCCCTTCCCCCGGCAGGAGGAGGCTCGCATGCCCGTGCTTCCCGATGACGTCGCCCGTCGCCGCCCGGACGTGCCGCACCCGCACGCGGCGCCCTCCCTCCCAGGGCCGTTCGCCCCAGAAGAAGAGCGCCCCCTCCGCCCACGCCGCGTGCAGGACGAAGTGCCGCGCCGGAACCCGGGGCTTCCGCTCGGCGAGCGCGACGGACTCCCGCGACTTCGAGATCACCGCCTCCATAGAAGGGCCGAGTCCTTAATCGGGCTGCCGCGGGCGTCAAGGTTAGGTCGTAGGCGCTGCCGGTATCGAACCCGAGGTGGAGACGTGCGACGACGGCTCACGAACCGAGCAAGCGGCAGAAGTTCCGGCCGTCCGTGCCGGCACCCTTCACCGCGCCCTCTCCGCAGCCGTCGCGCGCATCCCGGACCTCTCGCGAGCCCTCCGCTCGCCCCCGCCGACCTCCGAGGACCTCTCGGCCGCCCCCCACGCGGCCGACCGCCGACGACCAAGCTCAGCCGGGGCGGGGGCCACCGCGAACTCGAGACCCCAGAAACGAACCAGGCCCCCGCCGGCTGCTGCGGCGCCGGGGTGGAGGACTCAACGGCCTCTTGCCAACGTCAATCCGTGCCCTCCGACGGGTTCCATCCTCCTCCCTCCCCCCGGCGGGGCTTCACCGCGCGAGGACCTCGCCCGAGAGTGCCGAAGGACAGCGCCCCTGCGAGGGCCATCCGAACAGAAGCGCGTCGGGCCGCGACCATGGCGACGCTTCCATCCACGCCGTCCGACGACACCGCTCCGCCGTCCGGCCGGAATCGGGGGCCGCGAAATCCCGGGGACTCATGGGGCCCCCCGGGGCAGCGGCAGCGAACGGGCAGGCCCATCCGAGGACCCGGTCCTCGCCGCTTCTAGGGAGCGAGATACACGCGCAGCTGGTACTCGTCCGTCGACCGCTCCCCGGTCCCGAGCAAGCGCTCGTAGCGGGGGGAGCCGTGGTCGTCGAAAACGAGCCGGAACAGTTCGCACAGTTGTCCCTTCTCGTCGCTGCGCTCCAGGAAGCGGAGGTACTGCGCGCTGGGCCTGAACCGCGACCGCGGAGCCTCCTCGTACGAGTAGAACCCCTTGCCCAGGAGCACTCCTGGGATTTCGGCCCTACCGACCGGAGCCGTGAACGGGTCCTCCCCACAACGGACGGACAAGGACTCGTCCTCCGACCGGTAGGACCACTCCCCCGGCCTCTTTTGCACGATCGCGGGCAGGACCAGCCGCCGAACATCGCACAGGAACGTGTAGCGAGCGGGCGGCTTCCCCGGCTCCTTCGTGACGACCATCTCTTGGTCCTCGACCGCGACCGGGAAGGGCCCCATACGCTCGACCTTCGCCACGGCCCCCTTGTCGTTGACCGAGGGGTGGCGCGTGAGTTCGTAGGTGATCGCCCAGTGGTCCCCTTCCCTCCGGATGGCGATCGAGGTGTCGGTCCCGGAACCTACGATGCTCCGCACGCCCCGGTGGATCCAGGTCCCCTCGACCAGGATCGGCTTCAGGATCGGATCCTCGGGGCAGGCGCCCGGAGCCGAGAAGGCGAGCACCAGGATCGGTGTCCAAGCGCAGTCAACGTGTGACATTGCACCCTCCGCTTGCGCCGCCAAACGCCCTGCACATCCGCCGCGAAATGAACAAGGTTCCTCCAGCAGCGCTCGCCAGCTTCACACGCCTGTTAGGCTGACACGCCCGCAGCAGACGCGCGTCTGAGCGACCGCCCGCGCCGGCGAAACGCCAACACACACGCGATCGCGCTGGCCGGCAACACAAGTGCACTCGCTACGACCAGAAGTCCCGCGACGGCCTTCGGCGGCGCGTACGATGGATCCTCCGATGAGCCGGGTATGTACGGCGGCATGCAGCTGAGGTTGAACAGGAACCAAGCGGCAGACCATCCCAGGACTACGGTTGTCAGCACAGCGTACATCCGCGTGGGGCGGACACGAGTGGTCCGTCGATAGGCGAGGCCTGCCGCGGCCCAACCCGCCACCGCGGGAGGGACCCAGCATCCGACAAGGACGACGAGGCTGAGCAGGCGATCAGGCATGGCTACCTCGCATGTTCGGCCTACCGACCTGTCATTCTGCGGCGAGCAACCATGGATGGGTCCGGGGAGGCGTCACGAACCACGACTTGGGGCGCGAGATCATTCAGACGCGAGGTCGCGGGTTCCCTCGCGCACGCGCGCGGCGGCGGACTGGACGGCGCCAACGGCATGCCCCGAACGGGACCCGGCTCGTCTGAACACGAGGACTCAATCCGACGCGACTCGGCCCGGAACCGGACCCGCCGCGACCTCCGGCGTGAGCCACCCCGTTTGGATCGACCTCGGCAGGAGGTCGAGGTGCCTGAGCCAGCCCGCGTCGTCCCGGGCCGGATGGTCTTCGCGGAAGTGGACCCCCCTCGACTCGCGACGAGCGAGAGCGCTCTCCGTGAGGAGGTTCGCGACCGTGAGCATGTTCGCGAGCTCCCAGCCCCGCGGACCGGCGAAGGACCGCGTGAGGGCGTACCGGCTCCAGAACCGGAGCATCTCGCGCGTCTCGACGAGCCCCTCCTCCGTCCGCTCGACGCCGACGAGGCGTCCGAGGAGGGACTTCATGGAGTAGAGGAGGTCCGTCTCGTTCAGCTCGGTCCCCGAGGTCGGCGTCCGGCGGCCCGGGACGAGGAGGTCGGACTCCGGCCGCTTCGGGGGCGTCCTCTCCTCGGCCGCCGCCGCGCCGGCCGCGCGGCCGAGGACGAGGCCCTCGAGGAGCGAGTTCGAGCCGAGCCGGTTCGCGCCGTGGAGCCCGGAGGAGGCGACCTCGCCGCACGCGAAGAGGCCGGGCACGTCGGTGCGGCCGTCCGGGTCGACCGCGATCCCCCCCACCCAGTAGTGAGCCCCCGGCCGGACCGGGATCGGGTCGCGCGAGAGGTCGAGGTCGAAGTCGCCGCAGACCGCCGAGAGGCCGGGGAATCGCCGGGAGGCGCCGGGGATGGCGCGGAGGTCGAGGAAGACATGCGTGTCTCCGGTCTCGACCATCCGCCTCTGGATCGCCCGCGAGACGACGTCGCGGGGGGCGAGCTCGGCGTCGGGGTGCACCTCCTTCATGAAGGCGACCCCGCCGCGGTCGCGCAGGACCGCCCCCGCCCCGCGGACGATCTCGGAGATGAGGACGCGGGCGGCGCCGGCGATGTACAGGAGCGTCGGGTGGAACTGGACGAACTCGAGGTCGCGCAGGCGAGCCCCCGCGCGGAAGGCGAGGGAGAGGCCGTCCCCCGTCGCGATCTCCGGGTTCGTCGTCTCCCGGTAGACCTGGCCGGCACCTCCGGTCGCGAGGACCGTCGCCCCCGCGGCAAAGAGGAGGAATCCCGTTCCCTCGCTCCACGCCAGGGCTCCGCCGCATCGGCCGTCGCCGTTCCGGAGGAGGTCGAGGACGAACGTGCGCTCGTGGGTCTCGATCCTCTCGGCGCGCCTCGCCCGATCGATCAGGGCGCGCTCGATCTCGAGTCCGGTCCGGTCGCCGGCGTGGACGATCCTCGGGCGGGCGTGCCCCCCCTCCCGCGTCAGCGCGAGTGTCCCGTCCGATTCGTCGAAACGGGTCCCCCACGAGCGGAGCCGTTCGATCGCCTCCCCGGCGCCGGCCGTCACGCGCCGGACGACCGCCTCCTCGCAGAGCCCCGCGCCGGCCGCGAGGGTGTCCTCGGCGTGGCGGTCGGGCGAGTCGTCGGGGCCAAGCGGCGCCGCGACGCCCCCCTGCGCGAACTCCGTGTTCGTCTTCGAGAGGTCCCCCTTCGCGATGAGGGCGACCGCCCCGCGCTCCGCCGCCTCGACCGCCGCGGAGATCCCCGCGACCCCCGACCCGATGACGAGGACGTCGCTGAAGAGAACCGGGACCCGGCGAAGGTCGGCGTCCGTGAGGCTTCGGGGGATCCGGATCTCGGGCTCGGGCACGGCTCGGGGAAGAATGTGGAGGGGCCGGCGATCCTCCAAGGGCCGAGTGAGGGGGAGGACCCCCCCCCTTGACAGGGGGCGAAAGGGAGGCTAACGGATAGGCACTTGTTAGCCCCTCGATCTTGCGTGGGCTCGTGGCCCACCCCCAAGATGGAGGACCAGGAGGCAACGATGCTCGCGCATGCCCAGCCCTTCTTCCGGCGGCTCGGACCGACGTTCTTCTTCGCGATGCTGATCGTGGTCGCGGTCTTCTCCTAGGCCCGGCTCGCTGGACCCCCCTTCCGGCCCTAGGCTTTCCATGCCCACCGTG